>JBAXNR010000016.1:0-59480 GCA_037133675.1 Methylococcales bacterium | reverse complement strand
TCAGAATGGAATCCAGATTTCGCAGGTTTAGCTTGATTTTTAACACAGTTGCTCACAGATCTATGGGTAGCTAACCAGCAGGCCACGTCATTTGACGACCACCTAACAAATGTAAATGCAGGTGATAAACGGCTTGTCCTCCGTGCTTA
Source organism: Methylococcales bacterium (assembly GCA_037133675.1). Classification (GTDB taxonomy): domain Bacteria; phylum Pseudomonadota; class Gammaproteobacteria; order Methylococcales; family Methylomonadaceae; genus UBA4132. The sequence continues at coordinate 59,331 of JBAXNR010000016.1, read as the reverse complement.
TTACAATTGAATACCGTGCGATAACCGTCATCGGCAAAACCTAGCTGTTTGGCTAACAGCGCGGCGGTTTGTAATAACTGCCCGCCCAATTCAGCATCATCCAAATCGTTCAGCGTGCTGATGTGCCGTTTAGGAATAATCAGAATATGCACGGGGGCTTTAGGGTCTATGTCCTTAAATGCCAACACATTATCATCTTCAAAAACTACATCGGGTTTAATGTCGCCATTGACCATTTTGCAAAATAAACAATCTGTCATGTTGTCACCTAATTAGAACGGCATAGAAAAACCAGGAGGCATAGGAATACCAGCGGTAATAGAGGACATTTTTTCTTTTTTCACTTTGGCGACTTTATTCACCGCATCGTTAATGGCGGCTGCGACTAAGTCTTCCAGCATATCTTTATCTTCACCTAGCAAAGAAGGATCAATGGTGACTTTTCGGGCTTCGCGTTTGCCTGTCATGACGATAGTCACTAAGCCGCCGCCTGATTCGCCTGTCACTTGTAAAGCCGCTAATTCTTCTTGGGCTTTTTTGACATCTTCCTGCATTTTTTGCGCTTGCTGCATGAGATTGCCCAGTGCATTTTTCATCTTGTTATTTCCTTTTTAAATTATATTGGTTCGATACTATTAGGCACGATATGAGCATCAAAATTATCTTTTAACGCCTGAACCGTTTCGTCAGCATTAATGCTATTAACTGCCGCTTGTTGTTTATCTTCACGCGCTTTGAGTATTTGCACAGCAGGGGTATCGAGAGCAGTTTTTTGACTATTAAACACTAACTTGATGGGTTTGCCGTAATAGGTTTGCAAAGCTTTTTGTAGCATATCTTCGGCTAAAGAACCTCTGATAATACTAGAGTCTATGTGTAAGCTGCATACTTTGTCATCCATAGTGTCCAATACACAGTTATTGGCTAACGCTTTACCAGGGCCGACAAGGTTTAATTGGTCAATAATGGCTGTCCAATTTTGTTCACCGCTAGTTTGCGTTGCTTGAATAGGTGGGTTGGCAATAACAGGCTGTGTAATGGGAGCAGATGGTTTGGTAACGACTACGGGTGCAATTTTGTTGGTAACCACTTCTATCTTGGCAGGTTTAAAAGTCAGCATTCGCAACATCAGCATTTCAAAACCGCTACGACTATCAGGGGCTAGATCTAAATCTCGTTGCCCCATTAAAGCGATTTGATAATATAACTGCACGTCTTCTGGACTCAATAACGTAGCTAGGCTAGCTAGCATTTCAGTGTCAAAATCAGGGTCAATCGCAGTGGGTAAATGCTGCACTAAGGCGATACGGTGCAGGACTTGTATAAGCTGTTGTAATACTTCGCCAAAATCAGATTGTGTATTAGCAATGTCATTTATTTTATCGAGTATTGTGACCGCATCTGTTTTAGCTAACGCCGTCAATAAGTCTTCAACGGGTTGCTGAGCAACTGTGCCTAACATAGCGTTAACATCGTCACTCGCTACCGTACCGTTACCAAACACAATGGCTTGATCCAGCAAACTTAAGCCATCACGCATACTGCCATCAGCAGAACGGGCTAATAATTTTAACGCGGACGTTTCAAACGTTATTTTTTCTTCACCCAGAATATATTCCATCTGCGCCAAAATTTGGCTAGGCAATAAACGTTTTAAATTAAATTGCAGACAACGCGACAATACTGTCACAGGGATTTTATGCGGGTCAGTGGTGGCTAACAGGAATTTAACGTGCGGAGGCGGCTCTTCCAGTGTTTTCAACAAAGCATTAAAACTATGCCCTGAAAGCATGTGAACTTCGTCGATCAAATAAACTTTGTAACGACCTTGATTAGGCGCGTATTGAGCATTGTCGAGTAAATCGCGAGTATCTTCGACTTTGGTGCGTGATGCCGCATCGACTTCAATTAAATCTAAAAATCGACCTTCATCTAAATCACTGCAAGCTTTACAAACGCCACAAGGATTGGCATCGTGTAGATTTTCGCAATTCATGGATTTGGCTAAAATGCGGGCTATGGTAGTTTTACCTACGCCGCGAGTGCCAGTAAATAAATAAGCGTGATGCAAGCGATTATGCTGTAAAGCGTTGATTAACGATTTGACAACATGTTCTTGTCCGACGACTTCTCTGAAATTATGGGGTCGCCATTTTCTAGCAAGAACCTGATAATTCATTGCAGGTTATGATGGAGGTGATTGCGTTGTGGGCGGCGATCATACCAGCCACATCTCGGCACACGAATCTGCTGCTACCGTTGCTCCCTTCCAGGCCTGGCGGGGTTTACAGCGTATCGTTGCGAGAGGACCGATACAATCACCATTACAATTTAGCCGCGTGGGCTAAAGAGGCGGCATTATGGGTGAATATGGTTAATATGGCAAGTCATTTTTGCAAAAATATCGAGAGATGATTTTTGGGAGAGTACGTTTAATCAGTCGCAGGCATAATAATGATAGCAGACCACTATAAGTTGATAAAAAGTGCTATTGAATTTTAATGACTTTTGTTTAAATGTACGCTGTGTAAATTGAAAAACAAGAGGCTGTAATGTTTAAATGGGCGTGTGTGAAGTGGTTATCGATAGCCGCATTGGGGTGTTTACCTTTAGAAGAGGATAATCCTATTTATACGCTACAAGCATTTTATCAGGCGATTGCTAGTCATGAGTGTGAAAAAGCGGTGGCATTGGCTGAGGGTTATAGTGTGGAGCGATGTCAAAAAGTAGCCAGTTTGCAACTTGATAAATCGATTACTGTCATTGAGGAAAAAACAAATAGCGCGGTGCTTAAATTCAGTGTGGTGCATCAACTGATTGAGCAACAAGAACGCATACCAACCACAGCAACCGTTGTGGTTAAGCGCGTTGGTGAGCAATGGAAAGTCGATTTTTCTACGATAAAAAGCCTGAATGATAAAGCATTGCCTGTCAGTGATGCGGTAAAGCCTACCGAGGTTAAACCCGCCCCCCCCGCCCCAGTTACGCCGCCTCTTGTTACGCCTAGCAAACCAACAGGTTTATTAACGCTCTGGACAGATGAGGCATTACAAGGCAAGGCAGGGGATGAAAAAATTCATTGGTTACGCAAGCCTGATTTTTCTCCGCCTGTACAAACTCAGCCAAATGAAGCGTTATCGCCATTAAAACCCGACTACCTGAATTCTATACGGCGCGTTAAATTGCCTACTGATAAAAAGTGGGTCGCGTTGACCTTTGATTTATGCGAACGTGCTGATGAAGTGGCGGGCTATGATCGCGGTATTATCAATACCTTGCGGGATAAACAAGCGAAAGCCACTTTTTATGCGGGTGGTAAATGGATGCAATCACACCCCGAAAAAACCATGCAGTTGATGGCGGATAGCCATTTTGAAATTGGCAATCACGGCTGGACGCACGGTAATTTGCGGGTATTGAAAGGCGAACCGATGTTACAACAAATTGTCTGGACACAAGCCGAATATGAAAATATTTGGTATACGCTACACGATAAAGCCAAAGCTGTGGGTTTAGATAATTTGATGACTAGCGTACCGCATCAACCTGCAACGCTACGTTTTCCTTTTGGCACTTGTAGCCCAGAATCCCTGCAAGCTACTAACGCGCAAGGCTTAAGCGCGATTCAATGGGATGTGGTCAGTGGTGATCCTGCAATGACTGTTCAACCCAGCCAAATTGTCAGCGAAACTCGTGCTGGTTCAATTGTGATTTTTCATGCGAATGGGCGCGGACGCGGCACAGCGGCTGCCTTGCCGCGTATTATTGATGAGCTACGCGCCAAAGGTTTTGAATTTGTTACCGTCAGCGAATTACTTGCGGCTGGCACAATAGAAGCCGTGGATGAGTGTTACGAACTGAAAAGAGGTGATAATGTCGGTTACGATGCTAAATACGGTGATGGTATGGTGCAACGTCACAAAAAGCCCAAACCTAAGTCTAAGCCAACACCAGAAACCATCCCCTCAGAAATTGTGCCAGAGTTGCCAGCACTATGACACAGCCTTTTAGTCATCCGATTATCACCTTGGCTGATTGCGTGTTGACTCGTTCACTATCAAGCACTGAGGCTGAATTACTAAGTACAGCATTCGCAGCAAGTCAACCGTGGCTTAGCCTAGGCATATCCGCCACAGGATTAAAAAATTATTTGCTGCGTGAAGATAGCCATTTATACCGTTACACGGTGCGAGTGAATGACGAACTGGCAGGCATGATTTGCTTGCGCTATCCGTGGTTGCGTGGTCCTTATATTGAATTAGTGGGCTTAATAGAAATTTATCGCGGACACGGTATCGGCACACAACTTTTACATTGGGCAGAAACCGAAGCGTGTCATCAAAGCAACAATCTTTGGTTAGTCACTTCGTCCTTTAATCAACGAGCATTACAGTTTTATATTCGTCATGGTTTTCAACACATTGGCAATATTGAAGGCTTGGTGCATCCTGATTATGATGAGCTATTATTGCGTAAACGCTTGGAGTAGGTGGGTTCATTCAATATCAATGATTAGTTGATTGAGAAAAAAGATTCAATATCACAACCCCCAAAATGATTAAAGTGATTCCTAAAATGGCGATAAAATTTAACTTCTGATCGTACATTACCCAGCCCAACAAAGAAATTAAAACCACGCCCACACCCGACCAAACCGCGTAAGCAACGCCAACGGGAATCGTGCGCAAGGTCAAGGAAAGAAAATAAAACGCAGACCCATAGCCAATAGTGACTATCATCGAGGGCAGTAAACGGGTAAAACCATCAGATGCTTTTAATGCCGATGTTGCTATCACCTCAGAAAAAATTGCGATAGTAAGATATATCCAATTCATAATTATTGTGCGCCACAACAGCGTTTAAACTTTTTACCACTGCCGCAAGCACAAGGCGCGTTTTTACCCGTGTTGGTCTGCAAACCTACATTACCTATCGATTTAATGATTCCGTCTAAATAAAACCACCGTCCGCCCTGTTTAGTAAAACGGCTGATTTCATTCATTACATACTCTTCATTATCTTGACTATAAAAGGCTTTAAAAGTTACCTGTCCTTTACTATCTTTTATTCCGCCTTTTTTGGTTTCAGTAATTTCCAAGCGCAACCAGTTAATAGTCTCTCTGGAAAAATCGATGCTTTCAGGGCGTTTAGTTATATCCCATGTTGCTTGTAAATACGCGCCATCCCGTAAGGCGTAAGCGGTATAACGTGAGCGCATTAGAGCTTCCGCTGTAGTGGGGATTTTTTGCGCAGTGTGGAAAGGTTGACAGCATTCGCCGTAAGTAATGTTAGAGCCGCAGAGGCAGGTGTTTATTGGGTTGAGTTCCATAGAATTGATAAATTTACAATGATTTGAATTGGCAGGTGGTTATTCTAAAAGGGCATTGTACCGATTTACTACAAAATTTTCTTTGACAAAATAAGACAACTGGTCGTATTATTAATCCATGAATAGAACAACACAAAAAGAAATTAACCGCGAAAATTTATTAAACCAAGGCGTGGCTTTGCTGATGCAGCAAGGTTATCACGGTACAGGGTTACAAGAGATTTTGAATGCGGTGCAAATACCTAAAGGCTCTTTCTACAATTATTTTGGTAGCAAGGAAAACTTCGGTGCAGAGGTGATTCAACACTACATTACTCCATATATTCAGCAATTGACTCGTTATTTACAAAACCCAGAAAATGATGGTCTCAGTGCTTTGCAACAATATTTTAATGAATCAATTGCCGAGCTAGAGCGTACCGATTTTAAAGGCGGTTGTTTGCTGGGTAATTTAATCGGTGAAATTGGCGATAGCAGTGAAGTGTGCCGCGTGGCATTACGAGTCACACTGAATCGCTATCGAGATGTGTTGCAATCGGGCTTAAGCAAAGCCCAGCAAGAAGGTACGATACGCACCGATAAATCAGCCCTCGAACTGGCAGATTTATTGGTCAACACTTGGCAAGGCGCGTTGTTACGCATGAAAGTGGAGCAATCCACCGCGCCACTTGAACAATGTTGCCAAGCACTTTTGGGGGATTTTTTTAAAGCGTGATTTTTAGACATCTTAGACTCTCTAAATTTTAAAAACTTCGGAGGTCTTTCATCGCGCTTTAACAAGACGACCTATAATTAATCAAACACAGGAGGCATTATGCCAAAGTATATTATCGAACGTGACATTCCTAACGCAGGCGCGTTGACAAATCAAGACCTGCAAGGTATTTCACAAAAATCTTGTAGCGTTCTCAATAGCATGGGAACTAAAATCCAGTGGATAGAAAGCTATGTCACCGATGATAAAGTGTATTGCGTGTACATCGCACCCGATGAAGCGACGATAAAAGCACACGCTGAACAAGGCGGATTTCCTGCTAATCGCATTTCACAAGTCAGATCTATGATTGATCCAGTTAGCGCGGAATAATCGGCGTCATATTGTAGGTTGGGTTAGCTGTGAGTGTGTCGAACAGCGCAACCCAACATTTACCTTGATGTGTTTGTTGGGTTACGGCTATCACCTAACCCAACCTGCATTTGTTTATATCCTGAGGCTTTACCATGAAAACAACCCCTATCCTCTGTGCTTTGATGAGCATTTTTGTATTAACGCCTATTGCTGCACAAGCAGAAATACTGGCAATGGTGAATTATGAAAGCAAACCCAACCAGACACCAAGACGTGAGGGCATTGCGATTATTGACGTTGACCCCGAATCAAAAAATTTCGGCACAATACTCAATGATATTCCATTGCCACCTGACCGTGTCGCACATCATATTTTTTATAACAAAGACGCGAGTAAAGCTTACGTCACCGCGTTAGGTAATGGGCCGCTACACGTTATCAATATGAAGCATCTACCTTATACGCTCAAACAAATTGACGTGCCAGATTGCCAAGTCGGTGAAGACCTTGCTTTTTCTGAAGACAATAAAACGTGGTACTTAACCTGCATGGGTTCAAGTAACGTTATCGTCGGTGATGCCCAAACGGACATCCAAACCAAAGTGATTGCCGCAAATGGCAAAGACACCTTTATTCGCTACCCGCACGGCATCGGTTTAAATGAAGAGATTGATCGCATGATAGTCACCAGCACCGTGCGCCCGTCTGATTTGGGTGATGCAGGTGAAACTATCACCGTGATAGAACCGTCCAGCGGTAAAGTATTATCCACTCACAAATTGTCAGACAAACCATCACCTTCTGGCTCATCACCCGTAGAAGCGGTATTTTTACCTCACGCTAAACCTGCTATGGCATACATAAACACCATGTTCGGCGGTGCAATGTGGACAGCAACTTGGAACGAAACCAGCAAAGACTTTAGTTTTCAACAAGTGTTTGACTTTAGCAGTATTCAACAAGGCGTACCGCTAGAAATTTATTTCAACGACAAACATGATCGCTTGTATGTCACTACCGCCAATCCAGGTGCATTAAACATTTTTGATATTAGCGGTGACTTGAAATCAACACCCAAGTTGTTGAAAACTATTCCCACCGCAGGCGGCGCACATCATGTTGTGACCTCGCCCGATGAACACTACGCCATCGTGCAGAACAGCTTTTTAAACCTACCCGCTATGGATGATGGTTCAATCACTGTCATTGATTTAATCAAGCAGGAAAAAGTCGCCAGTATCGACGTGCTAAAAAATCAAGGCTTCAAACCCAACTGCATTATTTTGTTGCCAAAATGGCATCATGATGATGCCCATTAATACTTATCTTACGATAATACTCAGCTAACGAGTCCGTGAAAGTTGACTCCAAAACAGAATACTTTCACGGTCTCTAAAGCAAAGCTAACAGCTTATTTGAGTTTAGCTACCTTCATTAAAATGTCGTTGCTTCAAATGCAGATAGAAAATATAGCACCCGATGCTAGCGACAAGATGTTTAATTGAATGACCGCTTATTTGAAATAGGTGCTGATAAACGATGCTATCGCTGGCTTCAAATAGCTTAGCCAAAATATATGAGCCTATAAAATACCAAAATAAGTGTGTATGTGAAAAGGCAGATAAAAATAGCCATATAATCAGCGGCGTGAGTAGCACAGGTACAAACTGAACTAAGCAATATAAACGTAAATCTCCCGCACTTTGTTGCTCGGTAAAATACCAATACCAAACTGAAAATACGCCTAAAATTAATAGCGGGATAAGCATTAATTTACCCACTGTTATGGAAATAAACTCAGTCAGAATGATGGTAAAAAACGCCATAAATGCAACTGTCATGGGCAGTCTATCAAAAACCAACGTTTTATTGGACGGAAAAAGATGATAGTAACCTGAGCCAATACCAACAAAAAAAACTCCAATAAAGAATATGGTATATGCCCAATAAATTTCCTGAAAAATACAGACATTTTGGTTTTTTGCCAGTAAATTTACGCCTAAATAACCAACGATAATAAATGGAATATTTGAAATGACATTAAGTAGATTAGGTATTCCTAATAAACGCCGCTGATCTGCGAATTGGTGATAAGTAATATCCTGAGGAATTGCTGGCACAAACAGCGCGGCAATAATGGCTATCACGATGATACTAAGAAGCAGAGCTAATTTTTGTGTATGTGTCATATTTGCTAAATTCATGATAGCTCCAATCTACTTAGTTCCCGTGTATGGTTTTGTGTTTCAAGCATAACATCGTTATTTTTCATGGTAAAGTAACTGTTATTTAGGCAGTTTGGTTGCTTGCATCATGCGGCACTTTTTTAATGGCAATGGTTAATAATGAACGAAGAACACGATTACGAATATGAATATGATGAAAACGGAGAGGTGGTGTATTACGCTGTCCGTCCCAATAAAACCCAGATAAAAAAGGAGATGGCTACACTGTTCGCGCTAAGTGAGGAGTTGTCGGCATTGTCGGCTGTACAGATAAAAAGTCTTGAACTGCCTGAAATTATTGATAAAGCAGTGATTGAAGCCACAAAAATGTCTCACACAGGTGCGAGAAAACGCTTGTTAAAATACATTGCAGGACATCTGCATAAAATTGATATTGATCCTATTTTAGAAAGATTAGCGCGTATCAAAAACACCAGTGTACACGCGGTTAGAGAGCATCATATCGCCGAACATTGGCGTGACAAGCTGATTGCAGAAGGCAATGAGGCATTGACGGAATTTCTTTATGAATACGATCATGCCGATAGACAACAGCTTCGGCAATTAATGCGCAATGCGCAAAAAGAAGCTGAATTGGCTAAACCACCGAAATCGTCGCGCTTGTTATACCAGTATCTTAAAAGTTTACTTCAAATTGAAGGCGAAGAAGAGCTGGAATTTGATGATGAATTGGAGTTTGATGATGAATTGGAGTTTGAAGACGAAATAGACGAAGACGAGGAAGAATAACAAGGCGGCGCAAGACAATGGTTCATCTTGCGCCTAAACTAAGCTTATTTTTCTGGCAAATTTAAATCTGCGGTTAGATTCCATTCGGTAAACGGAAACGGCAGGGTTTCTGTACAGAATGTCAGATACAGCATAATGTGGTAAGTGTAGACGGAAAGGCTACGTCCAAAGGCGAGAATGTGCTGGTTCGCGCTACCTGTAAGTAGTACAAAAACAACTTGAAAAGCCGTCACTGCCCAAATCAATAATCTGACTAGGCTGGCAATGGCGGCAAATACTAGCATGAAGAAAAACCGCTTCCAAATACCAAAATCCGCTATGTTATAAGAAATTTTTTCGTCCATTGTGTGTTAACCTCGGTTCATAATGTCACGCAAATCTAAGGCTGCCGCATTGGCTCGCGCTATATAATTTGCCATCGACAGGGAGTAGTTAGCAAAAAGCCCAAAGCCATCACCGTTTAAAATCATCGGACTAAACACAGGGGTTAAGGCATTTTCTAAGGCTTTAATCATAATATCAACAGTACGCATGGCGCGTTTGTCGAGCAGAATATCTTTAAAATCGTGTTTGACGGCTCTAAGTATGTGTAATAACGCCCAGCTTGCACCGCGTGCTTCATAAAATACGTCGTCGATTTCTAACCATGATACTTTGGCTATTGGCGTACCTTCTTTATCTGCCGCTTCTCTTTCCAGTTCAGTTAAACCAGGACCATAATTAGCACCCGAACTATTGGCTGCCAAACGCGTGGATAAACCACCCAAACGTTTAATAATTACTTCAGTATATTGCCAGAGATTATCAGCTCTAGGATAAAATTGCGCTTGTTTAACATTACCACCGTATTTTTGTAGCCGCGCCATGTATTTATGCAATGATTCAATCCCTTTTTCATATTCGGCTTCGGTGGAAGGTAACGCCCATGAATCGTGTGAGTAATTGAATAAAGGTTCAGCAATCGCTAAATCTGGGTCTTCAGCAGATTGTGATTGATCTCTAGCAAAATGATTTCTTAACGCGGCAGTGGCATCACGCAACATTACCAGCGCACCGTATTCCCAATTAGAAATATTGTCTAGTAACACACCTGGCGGCGCGACATCATTAGTGATATAACCGCCACTTTTATGGAGCAGAAATTCTGCAATATGCGCTAAGGTATTACTATACACATAGCCGACGGGCATTTTTTCACTCTCAGTGTCTTTTGCGGTCGCTTTTGCTCGTTCTTGGGCAGCGTCTACGATGTTGAACTGATCTGGTTCTCGTCCCCACCACGCGCCTAATACCATCAGGACAATTACAACAACGAGGGCAAAACCACCAAAGCCCCAGAGTATTCCTTTAGATTTTGTATCATACATTGTATCGCTTGCTGCCATTTCCAATATCCTGTCAAGAAGTATGTTTTGCGTGAGAAAACAGATAGCTTTTAATTAAAAATTTACATGGTAGCAGGTTTTTTGCTTTTTTGCTTATCAAGCAAGCGTACAAACAAGGTTCACGTTTTAAAAATAAAAATAGTGATAGTTACCGTCAGGCTATTTGTTTTTTTAGAGCTGTGTCCACAGTGGCGTTTTAAACAAACGCCACTGTGTTATTAAGGGATTACCAGATTTTTTTCCACCATTGATCAGTCGATTCTTTGTCTGGTGATTCATCTAAATTCATTTTCTTTTTAATATCGGATAATTCCCAGCCTGTTAGTTCAGCCAATGTTTTGGCTTCTTGCTCATGTCGCTTCGCCAATTGTTCAAAATAAGTTTTTGCAGCTTCACATTGCTCAGGCTTGCCTTGCCACGCATGGCGTAATACATAGCGTCCTTGAAAATTTTCCGTATCACGGGTTTCTTGAAAACTTAAATCTTCGGGAAAACTATCAGGCGTATAACGAACGTGTAAACGGGTGACTTGCACAGGCACACCGCCACCTGACATGACTTGCGGAGCATTACTGTTTTGATTCAACCAAAATACGCCTAATTGTTTTAATTCTTCGTAGCTTAAAGGCTCAGACGCACAAGGATCACACCAGCCCATATTCCAAAAGTATTCGGTAAACACAGCGCGTAGGTTTTGTTTTTTAACTTGAGTTTCAAACAACGCTTTATAGAAATCAGCAAAATTATCTTTGATATATACAGGAATATCCATATTGCTGGGTAATTTTAGCGTTTGATAATTGCTGGATTCAACGCGTCCTTTTTCGGTCAAAATATAAACCAATAAATCTTGTGGACCTTTGGCATTAATCATGCCTAAACGAATCGGCAACATGAATTTAGGCGATTCAAAGGCGAATTGTAACGGGCGTAAAAATTTTAACCCTGTTTTGTTTTGTTCTTTCAGATTGACTTTAGCAACAAAAAATTTCAAGCCTTGCTTAATATAAGGCTGTAACGCGGCACTTGCACCTTTAGGGATTTTATAGCCGCTGGCTTGTAACCATGTTTCTAAGCCATCGGATTCTTTCGCCGATAAAATCACAATATCGTATTCGCCAACGGTATATTCCGCTTCGACTGTTACCCCTAAACTTTTATCGCTTTTGGCTTTTTGTGGCATCGCGGCAGCGGGCATCGGTGCGGATTTAGTCATCATTTCGTACATTACAGGCGGACGACATGGGTCTTCATCGTGATATTCCACCAAACGCGGCGAAGTAAAATCATCAATATGCTTGAATATTTTGGCATCACCAATATGAATTTGCCCTTCTTTCAACACTTGCGGCACTGGTACGACCAAGGCGAAATCTTTTAATTCCCCCTGATAATCGTTCATCAAACTTAAAACCGTTTTGTCGCCATTTCGTGCCATCACCACTTGCGAGGCTTGGTTGTACAAACTAGCATCGGCTTTAGCGACATAAAATCCACAAAAAGCCTGACTGCTCTGGCTAATCGACAGTGCCAGTAATAAAAAAATCAATCTTGTTGTCATGTGTGTTCTCCAGAAAGAGCTTGCCATTGATAACGCGGTGCGGGAAATAAATGATTCCATAACGGGACTAGAAAGGTAGCCCAAAATAGCCCCCAAATTATGCCTTGATTCCAATACAATTGATATTGCCAAATATACGCCAATACTGCAACCACTGCTGCATGAAGAATTCTGGCTTTATGATGGCGCGGAATAGTCATCGGATCAGAAATCATAAAAAATGCAAACAGCAATAATGCGCCATTTTGAAATTGATGAAAAAATACGGGCAGTGTATAGCCATACCAAACGACACGAATCACTAAAAACAGACTGGCATAAAACAAAAGAAAAAAAGCCGTTATATCCAGCCGCTTTGCATTTCGGGCAATAAAAAACCCAGCGGCAATCAGCCACAGCGCGGTAGTTAAATCCTGACCCCATTGCCCGCTAGTCACCCACGTTTCAGGGAAAAAACTTAAGCCTAACACCACACCCAAATTAGCAGGATTAAATAAATGCGCTCCTTGTGGACGAATTAAAAATTTACTAGCCATCACCAAACTGGCAACCGCAGGATGCACCCACAGTGTAGAGCTACGCAATAACAAACACAGCCCAAAGCAAGTAATCGTCGCGCTTAAAAAACCATGTTGTTCAAGTTTAAACAACCGCAAAAATATAGCTTGAGTGCTTAATCCAGCGGCAAAAGTAAAAACGATTTGAGCAGGGTATAAACTAAAATCTCTAAACCACACGCCCGACAGCAACAGGCTTGCCATAATTAATAATTGCCAGAGGCGAATGTCTAGCCGTGGAATGCTCATGGTATCTGCCTATAGCATCATTCCCACGCTCTTCGTGGGAATGCCGCTGTGGACGCTCCAGCGTTACGAAACGCTGGAGCGAGGGAACTATAAAAGCGTCTGAATTCTGGCATGATGAAATCCTGTGTTTAATGTTTGAGATTATGCTATCGCTAACCCAAGCTACTGACCTATTTATTTTTTAATAACTATCCATAATATTTTCATTGCTAAAAATTTTTTCCTGCTCAAGAAAAATGAAAAACTTTTTAACGGCTGTTTTTAACTTGCTTTCTTGCATATCGCCAACTTTACGGATATGCCATCTTCTAAACTGCCCGTTGACCATACCAACGGTTAAATCATCCAAATCACGCAATTGGCAATCAAAACAGAGAAAATCTATGAGAAACACGATAATGAGCCTGTGTTTATAGACGGTTAGCGCATAGTAAATCAAGCGTTCACAAAAGCTAACACTTGCTAATAGTTGCAGTAGATATTTTTTATTGAAAACTTGGATTCAACTAGCAAGAACAACAGATTTAATACGCTTTCTTTACCCCCCGCACAGCGTTAATCAAACAACCTCAACGCGTGCGAATTTCCGTTTGCCCACTTGATAAACATGATGGCTACCAACGGCTAACAGCAGTTTGGTGTCGCTGACTTTTTCGCCGTCTATTTTTACCGCGCCTTGGTTAATCATGCGGATGGCTTCTGAGGTGCTGGCGGTTAAGCCTGCTTCTTTTAACAGATGGGTGATTGTGCAACCTGTCGCTTCGCCTTTAACGGTGACTTCGTCGATTTCATCGGGCATTGCACCGCGTTGAAATCGGGCTTCAAAGTTTTCTAGGGCTTTTTCGGCGGCTTCTTTGTTGTGAAAGCGTTCGACAATTTCTTGGGCTAATAGAACTTTGTAGTTGCGTGGATTCGCGCCTAGGTCGCAGTCTTGCATCCATGTTTTAATTTCTGTCATGGGGCGAAAGCTGAGTAGTTCAAAATAACGCCACATGAGTACGTCAGAAATAGACATGATTTTGCCGAACATTTCATCAGCGGCATCGGCTATGCCAATGTAGTTGTTGAGTGATTTGGACATTTTTTGTACGCCGTCTAAGCCTTCTAAAATCGGCATGGTGATAACGACTTGCGGCTTTTGTCCGAACACTTCTTGTAATTGTCGCCCCATTAATAGGTTAAATTTTTGATCGGTGCCGCCCAGCTCTACGTCCGCTTTCATGGCAACGGAATCGTAGCCTTGTATTAAAGGGTATAAAAATTCATGGATGGCAATGGGTTGACCGCTTTTGTAGCGTTTATTAGAACAATGCCGCTGCCACAAGGCTACCCGTTCGACTTAGCAACTAAAGAATCAACCAGTCCTTTTAAATAAACAGTGTCTTTTTCCAGTTGTTGATTAATAGCAATCTGTTTTTCCAATTCAGATTTTAGTTGTAAATATTCAGGTGAACACGAGCCAATGCCATAATAATTTTGGTTATGCTGTTGCGTACAATCGTATTGTGTATTGCCATTGAAGTTAAAAATATTTTTTCCATCATCAAATAATGCGGCTGGTTCGATACCGTATAATTGAGAAATTTGTTTAAGCCTCGATAAATTTACATCCGTTTCACCCCGTTCAATACTACCATAGCCGTTGGGTGACATATCCAATTTCGCGGCGACCTCTTCTTGTGACCAAGCTTTTGTTAGGCGTAATAACTTAATTTTTTCGTGAACTTCCACAAATACCACTCCTATAGGTGAAATACCAAGTATTACTTGGTGGTCAATAATCATGAATAAACCTAGCATAATCACGGGATTATTACCAAGTCTATTATGAAGCAATCATAATTAACGACACCTCATTGAGGTGTCAATCTATGTTAGGCACTGCTGTCATATTAGCCGCAGCAACACAGTCTAATACCAACGAAGATGCGGCTATTGGAGAAATACCATGCAAAAAGGTCTTGGCATAGCAGCTTTAGTTATCGCGATAATCGCCGTGTTTATACCATTTCTTGGTACATGGCTTACTGTTCTTGTTGCTATATTAGCAGCGTTTGCCGCTGGAGAGGGGTTTGGTTTAGCTATAGCAGCCATCATCATTGATTTTATCCACATATTTGTCTTTTCTCCTTTACTTTGGGCTACGCAAGGTATGGCATCGGCAGGAGCGGCAGCACAGGGAGAGGAGATTGTTTTTCTGCCATGGGTACTTGTTGGTATTCAGGTTGTGGCATTGACTGTGTTAATCATGCTCAATAATAAGAGCAAGATATAGTAACGCAGATACTGTCGTCTGGTTTTTATTTGGAGAAAATTAGAATGTTTATGCGTATTATTGCATTTTTTTTAGCTATTTTAGCGGGCCTTTGGGGAGTCGGCACTATCAAAACTATCTTTAATTTACCAACTGGCATGGTATCAGTTGGACAATGGTTAGTTAGTTTAGGTGGTATTGGACTCGCTTTCGCTTTTCTACAGTACGCATTGAGGTCTAAAAAACCATGAAGGATATAATAAAACCCGCGTAGTGAGTAGTAAATGCGTTGGATTGCGAAAAGATGCAGCCCAACTTACGCAACTATACTGGAGTACGAAAATGACAACTTATTATTGCCCAAACAATCATGGTGTACTACCACTACCCATGAATCACATAAGTAGCAATAGCTATTTTAAGGTAGAGATATACCAATGCCCCGCTTGCTTATATGAAAGAAGAGTAGGATATAACGTCTTTGGAATGCCAGTTATAACCGATACTCCGCCCGAAGCTTCAAGAGCCGTTACTATTGTGGATCAATCCTCATTTGAGAATGATAACTCGCCGTCTCTTGGTCAAGTCGTTGTAGGCGGTATTGCGGTACTTGCTCTTTTAGCACTTCTTTCAGAGAAAAAAACAAATTAGATTGAAGTTTTTGATTCATCTTGTACAAGTGCGATACTTCCTCGCCCTTTTCAACCCAATAGAGAACATAAAATGAACCAACAATCAACAGACGCATCGCCCCCTAATAAGGTATCACACCTTATTTTACTTGGGACAATTATACTAATCATCGCTTCTTATATTTTCATCTACGCTGGAAATATAAGAAGCTTTCATGGAAGTGTACTCGCCAGCGGATTAGCTACTAACAAAGAGTCCTCTGGGGAGGTGTGGGCTATGATGGGATTCGCCGAAGCAGCATCTGCCGCAGGGATTGCTCTCGGTCTAGGATTACTCGCTGGAGGAGTTGCATCGACAATCTGCTCTGTACGTCGATAACAACTGCAAAAAGTATGAGCAAATTTTTAAATCTGCTAAAAAAACCAATTGGTAATAAGGAAAATCATGTTTCATTCTATCCTGATATTTATGCTGTTGATATTCACGTCCAACGCGCAATCTGAATCCAATGGCAACCAACAAAACTTCGCATTCAGCCTCTATAAATGTGACAAGATTGCACTAAGAGAAGTAAGAGGAGATGTAAACGGTTCTGTAGACTTGGCAAATGAAGCAATTGTGTCGGATATTTTGCAAAAAGGGGCAGAATTTGCCATGCAAACCTGTCCACAGCCAACACATGGTTTTACAAGTATTGCCGTTTACCTATACCAAAATAATCAATCGATTGTACACGCCCGCAATTATGAAGAAAATCAATTAACATGGCGTGAGTACAGCAATCAATCCATTGCAAATCGTCAAAATAGAGAACGGACGCAGTTGGTTGAACAAGAGAAAAACGCCAATATCGCTAAACTGGAATCAGAAAAAAATAACATAAATGCCAGAGAAGTGGAATCGAAAAACATATATTCTAATTTTACAACGAAAAATAACATTTCCGACTTCCCTTCTTACGAGCAGCTTATGACTAACCCTTTTATATTCAAGGAAAAAGTTATTGGGGTAGAAGCCTTATTTGATGAAATGATAAGCGAGGAAGACGGTTTATTTCATTTTAATAATGGAGGTAGTTTTATATTATCAAAAGTTCCAACCAATATGTTTTCTCGTAAAACAAATATACTCCTTGCTGCAACTGTTATTGGCAAAACACAAAATCAGACTCTTAGACTTTCATTTATTGATGCCTATTTATGCAAACAAGAAAACTGTGATGATATACTTTTTTGGAAACAAGCTGATTCAAATCGAGATAACATAAACAGAAATATTAACGACAATAAGCAAAGTATTACACAAGGGAATAAGGAGGCAATTGATAGCTACTTTTATTCTGTCAATAAAATGATTCAAGGAAATTTGATCCCACTATTTAAAGTTTCGCGTGATATTAAACTATATGAAGTGACCGCTACAGTTTTTTTTGGGCTTAATCCAGATGGTCATTATAGCGAGCTCACATTGAATAGTGGTTCTGGAGATACAGCATTTGACACCGCATTTCTCAATTCTTTTAAGCCAATTGATGTATTTCCATCTTTTCCATCCGCATTACCTACCCAAAGATTGGGAGTATGGATAACCATATCATATAAATCAGAAGGAGGTTTATCGGGAACAGTCGTTAGCACTCCCTACCAAATTAGATATGAACCTATTAACAAAACGGAAGAACAAAAACCTCAGACTAAAAGCCAAGAAGTAAATAAAGACCAAGTGGAATCAAATGTAGTTACAGTAGGTTCTACCTATGTGACAGAATCCTTTTCCCTTGATAAGCCAGAAGAAAAAAGCATCATGGAAAGAAAAATTGTTGCCAATGAAAATGAAAAAATAACAGTAGCAACAACTAATATAAAAAACAAATCTCAGAAACCAAGAATACTTGAGTTCACAAAGGACGGGAATCTTTTAAGTAGTCGTAATGCCGATGGCTCTGGATCAAACTTCGCTCCACCAATTAAATATTTTGACTTTCCCCTTTATTCTGGCAAAAAGTGGCAGGAGAAAACGACAGAAACTAACATCAAAACTGGATCTGTTCGGCAACACGTTATATTTGCAATTGTTGGAGAGTGGGAGACAATTTCTGTTCCAGCAGGAATATTTCAAGGTATCAAAATCACTCTCGAAACGGAACTGATAGACTCAACCACGGGAGAAAAAACAACAGGAACAGATACCTCATGGTATGTTCCAGAAATTGGTCGTAGCGTTAAGTCCGTTATCTCATCTCGTAATGCAGATGGCAAAGAGCAACAGCAAATTATTCAGCTCATTAGCTACAAAATAGTACTCGAAAATCAAGCCTAACTTTATGCTAACGCGATAAGATGTGCTAAGGTACGAAGTGCATCGCTCGAGTGAACTAACGCGAATGATGTGCCTCCTATCGTCGGCACATCTTCGCACCATCACACTGCGTTTATCAAACCACCTCAACCCGCGCAAACTTCCTTTTGCCGACTTGATAAATATGATTGCTGCCGATGGCTAATAGCAGTTTGGTGTCGCTGACTTTTTCGCCGTCTATTTTTACCGCGCCTTGGTTAATCATGCGGATGGCTTCTGAGGTGCTGGCGGTTAAGCCTGCTTCTTTTAACAGATGGGTGATTGTGCAACCTGTCGCTTCGCCTTTAACGGTGACTTCGTCGATTTCATCGGGCATTGCACCGCGTTGAAATCGGGCTTCAAAGTTTTCTAGGGCTTTTTCGGCGGCTTCTTTGTTGTGAAAGCGTTCGACAATTTCTTGGGCTAATAGAACTTTGTAGTTGCGTGGATTCGCGCCTAGGTCGCAGTCTTGCATCCATGTTTTAATTTCTGTCATGGGGCGAAAGCTGAGTAGTTCAAAATAACGCCACATGAGTACGTCAGAAATAGACATGATTTTGCCGAACATATCATCGGCGGCATCGGCTATGCCAATATAGTTATTCAGTGATTTGGACATTTTTTGTACGCCGTCCAAACCTTCTAAAATGGGCATGGTGATAACGACTTGCGGTTTTTGTCCGAATACTTCTTGTAATTGTCGCCCCATTAACAGGTTGAATTTTTGATCGGTGCCGCCTAGTTCTACGTCGGCTTTCATGGCAACGGAATCGTAGCCTTGGATTAAGGGGTATAAAAATTCATGGATGGCAATGGGTTGACCGCTTTTGTAGCGTTTATTGAAGTCATCACGTTCCAGCATTCGCGCTACGGTGTTTTTCGCGGCAAGTTGAATTAATTCGGCGGATGACATGGCGTTCATCCAAGTGGAATTAAACACGACTTCGGTTTTAGCGGGATCAAGAATTTTAAAAATCTGGTCTTGATAGGTTTGGGCGTTGGCTAATACGTCTTCACGCGATAAGGGTTTACGGGTGACGTTTTTACCTGTGGGATCGCCTATCATGCCTGTAAAATCGCCAATTAGAAATAATACCTCATGCCCTAAATCTTGAAATTGTTTTAATTTGTTGATTAAAACGGTATGCCCTAAATGTAAATCAGGGGCAGTGGGATCAAAACCTGCTTTAATGCGTAGCGGGCGATTTTCTGCCAGTTTTTTTATTAATTCATGTTCAACTAAAACTTCGTCAGTCCCTCTTAGCAACTGCGCTAATACATCCTCTTGCAATGTCTTTCTCCAAATCTAATGTGTCTAAAAATGCGGTCATTATAGGATTAACGACTCATTCCATAGAATAAAATTTTTCAGACTGCGTATTAATTGGTAAAACCTAAAAAAAAACTTTAAAATGTCACCATAAAAACGTAACCATTGCTTTTTTAATATATTTCAAACGCTTAGCCAACATTCCATGAAAAATAAAATTTACGCCTCTTTGTGCTTAGGGATGAGTCTAACTGTTACAGCAATACCTAGCATTGCTAAAGCCCCACAACCAACCAGCAAAAAGCAGGTATCCATCTCTGCCAAGCCAGCTAAACCTATCGTTAGCGGTAAAAAAACTGAACCAAAAAAACCGCTGTTGATTGTTGCAAAACAAAAACCAAGCCAAACAACTGGCAAGAACCAGAGTCATGCTGTCGCTGATATTAAAGATAATAAACACGACAAAACCAAGCCCCATCAGCTTGTCGATGCTAAAGATAGCAAGCATGAAAAAACAAAAACACAGCAATTTGTTGATATTAAAGACAATAATCACGGAAAAACAAAAAACCAGCAACTTGTTGATACCAAAGACAGCAAGCACGGTAAAACAAAAACTCAGCAACTCGTTGATACCAAAGACAGCAAGCACGGTAAAAACAAAGGTCATCAAGTTGCGGATGCCGATGACAATAAACACGGTAAAAACAAAACACATCAACTCGCTGATGCGCGTGACAGAAAACACGGTAGAAGAAAATCTCATCAAGTGATAGACGAAAGTTACTCAGACGAAAATGAAGATCCAGCAACTGCCATAGAAGAAGAAACACAAACATCTGAGAATAGTGATAGTACGGATACAGTAGTTGAACAAAGTAATTCAGACTACACACCACCACGTCAGGCGCTTGATAGCAACAATCAAACAGCCAAACAACCGTTAATCACCGCGCCGACAAAATCCAGTAATTTATTTTTTCAGCCACTTAATAAGGATGTGCCAATACCGCCATTAGTAGAGAATCGTCGTCAAGCTATTGACGATAATGTCGATGAAGACGATCTATTGCCACCCTCCTCACTTAGAGAAAAAAACGACCAACTTATTCAACCGCCTCAAAATGGCAACCGCGTTCACTCGTCGATAGTTGGCAGTGGTAATAACTTTATCGATAACCCAAGCAACCGAGAAATAAACACTCAGGTGACAAGTGCGCATGGAGTCGTTGGTGCATCACTAACCTCAGCAGGTGAAAGCACAGGGTTATCCAATGATATGATTATTGAGCTGACTGATATTTTTGCTTGGGACATTGATTTTGCCAATAATTTACAATCGACCGACCAATTTACCGTGATTTATGAAACCGCAGGGATGGGGAATAAAACCAGCAACCGAATTATTGCCGCTCAATTTGTCAATCAAGGTAAAACTTACACCGCTATCCGCCATAAAGACAAAGAAGGTATCGTCAGTTATTACTCGCCCGAAGGGAAAAGTATGCGCAAAGCCTTTTTAAGCGCACCTATCGATTTCATAAGTGTCAGTTCGCCCTTTAGCACCCACCGTAGACACCCCATTCTTAATCGAATTCGCGCTCATAAAGGGGTTGATTATGCTGCCAGAACAGGTACACCCGTCAAAGCAGCAGGCGATGGCATAATAACCTTTCACGGTAATCAGGGCGGTTATGGGCGCATGATTGTTATCGCACACGGCGAGCATTATGAAACTGCTTACGCCCATCTTTCTGATTTTAAAAAAAACCTGCAAGATGGCGAGATCGTAAAACAAGGGGACGTTATTGGCTATGTAGGTCAATCAGGCTTAGCGACGGGGCCTCATTTACATTATGAATTTCGTATTGATGGCGTACATCACGATCCAGAAAACTTAGACTCAAAACAGGCAATGCACTTGGCTAATGAAGAATGGCAAGACTTTCACAGCAAAACCACGCTGGTATTAAACCAACTTACTCAAGCCAAAGCCAAAACTTTGGTTGCCAAAAATCCGTAAAATCATCAATGACTGAACTCTATATTGGACTTATGTCTGGAACGAGCCTTGATGGTATCGATGCCGCACTGGTTGAATTTAAAGATAATCAAGTACAACTGATTGCATTTGAATATCAACCATTTCCCGATGCAATAAAAAATCAGCTCGAACAAATTAGCGATGCCAACGCGATGATTTTTCTGCAAGATTATGGCGCAATAGATACGCGTATGGGATTATTATTTGCGCAAATAATCGAAACCTTACTTGCTAAATCCTGCATTCCAGCCACCGCTATTCGTGCTGTCGGTAGTCATGGACAAACCATTTACCATGAACCTAATACCAACCTGCCTTTTTCCTTGCAAATTGGTGATCCTAATATTATTGCCGAAAAAACAGGCATAACTACCATCGCCGATTTCAGACGTAGAGATATTGCAGCAGGTGGACAAGGTGCGCCGTTAGTACCAGCCTTTCATCAAGCGGTATTCAGTCATGAAACTGAGCATCGTTGTGTAGTTAATATTGGTGGTATTGCCAACATCACCATTTTACCGCCAGTTTCTCAATCAACAGCTGTTATTGGCTTTGACACAGGGATGGGGAATGTTCTCATGGATCAATGGATACAAAAGCACCAAAGCCTTAACTATGACCAACAAGGCAACTGGGCAAAATCAGGCGTAATCAACTACGAACTGGTTGAATGCTTAAAAAAAGACCCTTATTTTCAAGCCGATCCAGCCAAAAGCACAGGCAAAGAATATTTTTCTTTGCCGTGGATTTATCAAAATATCAATGTCACCAATTACCGTGCTGAAGACATTCAAGCCAGCTTATGCTACTTAACCGCGACCACTATCACCGATGCGATTAAAAAATACGCGCCTGCTACCGAACGAGTGTTAATTTGTGGCGGTGGTATTCATAACGACTACTTATTGCAGTTAATAGAGAAAAACCTAAGCTGCCCTGTCAGTTCTACCGAACTCTATGGAATTCACCCAGACCATGTTGAGGCAATTGCCTTTGCGTGGTTAGCTAAGCAAACCTTAAACCATCTAACAGGTAATCTTAAAGAAGTCACAGGCGCGAAACACAATGTAATACTCGGTGGTATTTATCAGGGGTCTTGGACTGCTAGTCTTTAACTGCGTGCTGTATGCCTTGCCACGCCACCTCAGCCAACAATAACAACTCCTCTTCGGTGATGATATAAGGCGGCATAAAATAAATGACATTACCCAAAGGACGCAGTAACACGCCTTTAGACAGCGCGTATTGATAGACTTTCAAACCACGGCGTTCCTGCCAAGGATATGGTTCACGCGTGTGTTTATTTTTGACCAATTCAATTGCCAATATCATGCCCGTTTGCCGTACTTCGGCAACCTGCGGATGTTCATTAAAACGGACGGCAACTTTCGCCATCGTTTTGGCGAGCTGGCGATTTTTTTCGATAATACCTTGTTGCTGAAAAATTTCCAGTGTTGCCAATCCTGCTCGACAAGCTAAGGCGTTACCCGTGTAACTGTGCGAATGTAAAAACGCGCTGAGTTTTACATAGTCATCATAAAACGCTTGATAGACCTCATTGGTAGTCAATACTGCCGACAATGGTAAATACCCGCCTGTTAAACCTTTCGATAAACACATAAAATCAGGTGTAATATTCGCTTGTTCACAGGCAAATAAAGTGCCTGTACGTCCAAAACCCACGGCTATTTCATCGGCAATTAAATGCACTTGATATTTATCGCACGCCTCGCGTAGCAATGTTAAATACACTGCATCGTACATACGCATATTGCCTGCACACTGTACCAAAGGCTCGATAATCACCGCACATACCGTGTCCGCGTGTTGCTGTAGTGTTTGTTCCATCAGCGCAAAACGGCGCGTGGAATAATCCGCCCACGACTCCCCCGCTTCACGGTGATAACAATCGGGGCTAGGAACGCTGATAACGTCCATCAGTAATGGCGCGTAAGTTTCTTTATACAGCGGCACATTTCCCACCGCTAACGCACCTAAGGTTTCACCGTGATAGCTGTTTTCTAAGGTAATAAATTTAGTCTTCCCTGCCCTAGCCTTATTACGCCAATAATGAAAACTCATTTTCAGCGCGACTTCCACCGCAGCCGAGCCATTATCGGCATAAAAACACCTGCTCAAACCGTCAGGCGTAACTTCAATCAATTTTTCCGCTAACTTAATAGCGGGTTCGTGGGTAAAACCCGCGAAAATAACCTGTTCCAAATTATCAAGCTGGTCTTTTAACGCCGCGTTAATATGAGTATTGGCATGACCAAATAAATTAACCCACCATGAACTAATCGCATCGAGATAACGCTGCCCGTCATAATCTTCTAGCCATACCCCCTGTGCTTTTTTAATGGGAATAATGGGAAATGTTTCGTGGTCTTGCATCTGAGTACACGGATGCCACAACACATAAAAATCACGCTGAGCAAGAAAGTGGTTGGTATTCATAACAGCCTTTTTCACAATAGCTAAGGTTTCACATTGTTCTATCTATTCTGCCATTTTGGTAGACATTATTTAGCCACAACCGTCTTATTCTCCACATCATTCACAGTGATTTTCCCCGTACTGGCTTGAGCGCGTAGCGTTGGCTCGTACATAGCACTGGCATAAATGGGTGGTACGTTGAAAACACCCGCACTGATAGCTTTTATTTTGTATTGGTATTCAGCAAGATTTTTGGTGACACTACCAAACAACACGACGCGATCTTCACGAACATCTGAATACTGAGGTTTCCAGTTACCGCCTGTTGATAGACGGTCTTTCCACCATGATGAGCCGTTATCAGTTGGCTCTTCGTTGTCCGATTCTTCATTAGATGAAGCATTGCTATCAGGGACATTATCAGGATTTTCTTGTCCGTCTTCGGTTTTGGCAACAGGATTTTGCAACACAGCTTCAAAACCAGCAGGCAATAAATCCTGTATCGCTAAGTTGTCAATCCAATCACGATCTATTGCACGGACGCGTAGCTGTACAGTGATTTCTTCACCTAGCGCGGCTTTATCCACTGTTTCGCCTTTGGCGTTTAAATAGGCGCGAGTAATTTCTAAACCCTCGTGGATTTCGGCAGTGGGTGGCAGTTGATCGAAACCTGATTCGGATACTGCGTAATAAAGTGACATCGCGCTATCACCTGAGAAGTGCAATTTTTTGGTAGTCTCAGGAAAACTGACACGCGGCGCACTTGTAGCAGGTAAGTTTAAGGCTTGTTGTTGTCCTGCTTGGTCGATAGCGGTAATTGCCATTTTAGTCATACTGGGTGGAACAGCCTCAACATAACTGCCATAAGCCATCAATAAGTAAGCCGATGATAGGGTGTTGTAATGACGATCTATCAAGCCTTGGACGATGGTTTGAAAAAGTGTTGGCGGCAAAGCGCGTAATCTGGCAGGAAAATGTTTAGCCAGTAGATACACGGTTTGGGCATCACGAATCATGGGGTCGTAATAATTTTGATAGCTATACTGCTCAGTTTTATTAACGGCAACCAGTTGTTTAATAGGTGCATTGATTAACTCATCTGCTACGGCTTGTTGTTGCAGCAGTTGATAACTGGCGGCTAGATAGACTGACACTAAATCATTACGCCATAATTCTTCTTTAAAATTGGCGCGTAAGTTTTCTCGTAAACCAGACAATATAGTGGTTGTCACAACGCCCTGACGGGTTAAAAGATATGCCGCATAAGCGCGTAAACGCACAGTCGCTACTTCACTGGCAGGGCTTGCCGCGAGGGTTTGCATATAACCAATAGCTTTTTGGAACATCTCTTCGGGTACGGTAATACCAGCGGATTTTGCTTCCATTAAGACATTCACCGCGTACACCGAAGCAAATTCATGGGCTTCGGGCGACGCGCCCCATAAACCAAAACCACCTTCCGCATTTTGACGAGTGCGTAAGACAGCGATGAGTTTTTCAAAATCGGCTTTTGAACCAATCACGGCATTTTCTTCAGCAAATTCTGGATGTTTACTCAATACCAACATTGGAACCGCTTTGCTAAGTAGTTGTTCAGTACACAGATGCTCAAAACTATCCAGATAATCGGTTAAACCAGATACGGACACTAAAGGCAAAGGAGAAATCCCCGCGCTAACTTTTCGATGTTGGGCATATAACAGGCGTTCGATAGCAATATCTTGTTCACCTTTAAAACTGCCAAAGCGTAATGTGGCAATTTTAGGCGAAGCAGGGCGTATGCTCATTTCACTGCGCATGGTGGTGGTTTTTCCTGCTACTTCTGCGGTAAAAGTAAGTGTGGCATTACCTAATACCACTGCTTGCCCAGTCACTGCTTTCAGCTTGAACGTGGCAACACCTTCATGACCTTCGGCAATCACCAGTAATTTTTTAGCGTCATCTTTAATAAGCAGTTGTGGAGGTACAGTTAAACTAATTTGTGCGTTTGCTTTATCGCCTGATTCTTTAACATGATTGGCAACTGCAACACTGACGGTAAATTCATCATCAGGTGCGATCATATACGGTGCATTGGGCGTGACAATCAAATCGCCACGCACTTGGGTTTTTTCACTGACACTGGCAATACGCGAGTCATTGACGGCAACCGCCATCACCCGCATCGTGCCATTAAAGGTTTCGGGTACGCTGTAGGTGAATTCTTTTTCACCCACTAAATCGACAATACCCGACCAATATACTGCGGGTTTATCATGTTTACGTTTAAAAGGATTTAAAAACGCGCTTTCATCTAAGCCATCATCACCACCAGGAGCGGCAGCCTGCATGAGCTTTCTAAATTCAGGCAAAATCAAATCCAAAATTTGGGTGGTATCAACTTCCAATTGACGTTTTTTGAAAAAATGCCCCAATGGATCAGGATTTTCATAACGCGCCACTTGCAAAATACCTTCATCCACTGCAAACACCACTACGCGAGTCGGCTCAGGGCTACTCACTTTCATCGTTAAAACTTCACCTGGTTTAATCAGTTCTGGCACATTGAGTTTTAAAGCTTGGGTGTGTCTTGCCAAACTGATTTTAAACGGCGCGACTCCATAAGACAGTGGACTCATGAAAATTTCATCGGAGCTAGGATCACGAATATACTGCACCGAAACGTAGGCATTGCCTGTCAGTTCGTGTGGCACTTGAATATACTGCACCGACGCTTGAGTATCGGCTTTAAACCAAACGCTTTGATATACTTTGTCGCGTTCGATGGTGATTAAGCCAGCACCTGTGTAAGGAGCGCGAATATTAACGGCGATAAGATCGCCTGCTTCATATTCAGGTTTATCCAAAGTCAGTTGTAATTCGGCATTGCGGTCTAAACTGCGTGATACATTGCCCGCGCCTGCCACGCTATAATCAATACGGCTTAATAATAAACCTTCGGCATTACGAACCAGATACGAGTAATCACCCGCTGTGGTGCTATCGAGTAATAAATCATAGCCTTCTTTGGGGATTGTTAGCGGGTCTTTATGAATGCTGATTTCTTTAGGACGAGACTCGTATTTGTAAGTGTTATCTTCTTGGCGAGTCAGCACCGATAGCACTTTGCGTTCAACGATTTCTATGCTTAAGTTTTCAGCCGTCATGGGTTGAACTTGGGGATCAATCGCTAACAGTTGCGCATGACGTTTTGCATCTCTGGCGACAAAATTCAGCGCACCATCGGCTTTATAACCTACTAGAAAAGGCATATCCGAAACTAAAGTATTAGCATCAGCCGCGACACTACGCCCACCTTTGGCTTCAAAGGCGCGAGTGAAAAAGCGCAAATGATAGGTAGCTTTGGTATATTTTTCTAAGCCTAAAGCAAACACCGCATTGCCGCTGGCATCGGTTTGTGTCGCAGTTAGGTCTTCATTAAAGCCTTCTTTTGCATAATGTGGGTCATAAAAATTGTAATCTTTATAACGCTTAAACGCGGGTAGAGCAGGTTTTAAAGTCAGATTAGCTTCAACTTGCCGTGCTTCGGCAGGTGTGCCGTATAAATTCTGTACATTAACCGTGACTTTCAAATCGTCAGGATGTACCCAACCTTCGGAAATCGGTTTAGAAAAAGTCGCGCTGGTTTTGATACGGTCAGGTTGAAATTCTTCCACTTTAACTTGGGTATCACCCAAAAACTCGTCGGTGCGTCCGTCTTTAACCGTGTATAAACTGACGGTGTAATTGCCTGTCGGTGAAGATTCCAGCGTGTCATAAGAGAGTTCGTTAAAACCGCCTGTGTCCAAATTAATTTTACTTTGTTTGACGATTAAGCCGCGTGAATCAGAGATTTCGGCTTGTAAGGGTATGCCTGTTAATGGCAAGCCCCACTGCTCCGTTTTGACGATCATGCCAATATGAAAAGTATCACCTGGTCGATAAATACCACGATCTGAAAATAAATAGGCATTCAGTTGGTTTGCGTCTTTGGCATTGGCTTCACCCGTAATTGCAAAACGAGATAGATTCAATTTACGGTCTTCACGATCTATGGGCAAAAAGCTCATATCACCTTGATATTTAACCAAATAGAATATCGGTTG
This sequence comes from Methylococcales bacterium, assembly GCA_037133675.1. Lineage (GTDB taxonomy): Bacteria > Pseudomonadota > Gammaproteobacteria > Methylococcales > Methylomonadaceae > UBA4132. Next base: position 31,147 of record JBAXNR010000016.1, on the reverse strand, counting down.
ACGTTCACGCTCTAATCCTGATAATTTCTCAAAGCGGGTTTTTCCTTGTTCATCAGTTCGACCACTAAATAACGCTAAGCCATTTTTGCCGATAACTTCGACTTCGGCCTCGGCTTGCGGTTTACCTGTTTGAATCGACTGCACAAATACCACTTGCGAACCATCTTGCTCAGTTTTAACCACAATACCTAAGTCGGTGACTAAAATTAAGCGACTGTCTTTGGCTTCTGTGTCACTGGTATCGTCAGGATTAGCAGGATCATAATTTTTTGCCGTTAATAAAAAGATACCGCGCTTGTTATTGCCTTGGCTATCAGTCATGTATTCGCTTAAATCGACAGGCTGATAATTGGGCGTTCCAGGGGCTTGTTCATCCAAAGGAATAGCCAATTCAAAACGCTCAGTTAAATTGTCTTGACCAAAATCGCCGTAAAATTCGGGATTGGTAAATTTTTGACCTTCGGTTTGTGACACTAAATGTTGCAGTTGATTGGGTAATACCCGTCCCAATTCGACTTTAATACCGAGTAAATCTTGTGCCATCAGAGCGATTTTTTTCTCGCCACTTAAGGTCAGCAAAGAACCATCGCCTAAAATGCGTAACGCTTTAGGATAGTTAGGAACGGTTAGCGTTCTAAAATCTGGCTTAGGCAATTGATAGCCGCCGAATGATTTAATGTCTTTATTAACTTTGATAAATAATTGCCGCGCCACTTCAACTTTTAAACGAAAGCCGTGGGTTTCTGAAAATTCATGTTCAGCAGGCAAGGCTTTTGCATCTAAACGGGTACTGGTGCTTAAAATATCGGGCGTGACTTGCTCCACTGACCAAGGATAAGGCTGAGTATGATCTGCGTCTGGGTATTTTGGATTATCGCGTGGTAATAACCAGACTTCTATCGCCTGTGCCATTTTTTGTTCATGAACGGGCATCGTGGTATTGACTACTAAAATTTGTTCTTGTTGTTGAGTTTGTTTGTTAGGTATCACCGTCAACTGCACATCGTTGATGACTAGACCGTTATAAAGTCCTGGTACTTGTACGTTTGCAGTCAATGGATCGCGGTTAATAACAGTAGAGCCTTCTGCATTAACATTGCCTGTCAGTGTCAACACGACTTGTTGATCATAAGATGGAATGGGCAACGATTCAGAATGCACAAACGCATTCAATTTTAACTTATCGAATGTGACGGTGAAGGTGAGATTTTTGTCCTGACTCTTATCTTCGGCACGATTTTTAAGCGTTAACTGAATATTTTTTTCCAGCGACACGCTATCAACAGGATGACTAAATTTTAATTGAATGACAGCTTTTTTCAGTGCAGGGTCTACGGGGTCTTGATAAAACTCCGATTTTTCTAGCGTTGAAGTAAACAGAGGGGCAGAAAATTCAAACTGCCAGCGGGCTAATTCAATTTGCTTAGCGACAAAATTCTTTTCTAATTTAACCGCATACTTTTGGCTGGCTTGCCATTCTTTATCAGGACGAAACTCCAGTGTTTTATCATCCGCCCAATGCCAATGACCTGCAATTTTTGGGCTGATACTAATGCCTTCGGTGACATCTTTATCCACCAACGTTAACGGCGCGACTGATGCAGCAAACGTTACGACTAGGGGGTAGGGTGGTTCTTGATTTTCAATATCTGCGCGTTGAACTTCCTGAATAGTAAAATCAACCGTGACAGGTTTTGGACGTGCTTGCCACCACTGATAACCAAACCAACCCGATGCACTGATACTGACGATAACTAACAATGCAACTAAACCAATGATAGGTTTTTGCCGAATCGTATCAACACGACTCAGTAGCCAAAGTTTAATAGCACTAAACCATTTCGGCTCTTGCCATTGAACAACACCAAACAAACCCACTAATCCTTTTAGAATAGTGCTGAAAAACAAACCAAGAAGTGCAGTAAACTTAGTCATTAGAGCCACTCACGCAAAGTTAAAACCATTTAGGCAATACTTATATTCTTTTTTTGTGACGATTTAAATAGCTGATTACAAATTTTTTGTGAAGCACATAATGCGCCTCCTATTACAGGAGTCCAAAACGTGCTTTGGAGTCCTGTACTCAATGCTTTCACAATCGCGATGGTGTAGCCGAATCACCGCTTTTGTCAGCAAAAATAGAGGGGATCAATAAAAATAGTATGCTGGATTTGAAAACAATCTTCAGAGCGCGAAAATACACGCGGCGGATTATGTGTCACTATGTGTCACTTGGCAAAAATGCTGAGACGATTTTTAATCGATGAGTGTATCTTCCAAGCCGCAGAAATCGGCAGAATTCATGCGAAAGGAGCGTGAATTTTGGCGAAGGTATTGGTTTCTCCATCACCTTTTGATAATCAACAATATACCCTTAAGTTTTTAACTGCGACAATTTGCCACATTTACTTCTTTACTAACTGCCACTATGATGATACCAACTCTTGAGATGCAAACTTCCTCCTCGGAAATCAAGGTTTTATATCCTTCTCTTATAATGCGACTTTTCTTACATAAGTCGCATTTTTTTTGCCTGCTGTTTTAGCAAAGATGTTCATTAGCAATCGTGGTATTCATAAAATCGATAATCTGTTGCGAGTCATTAAAGTTGCTGTAGGCTAATAACAACTTGACGAAAGCTGCTTCAATCGACAGATTCCACAGCACAATCGCTCCGTGTTCTATTAATAGCCGTGTACTTTGATACGCGTCCTCAGAATAAATGGCGGGGGCAAGATAAACCGTAATGTTTTCCGCCTTACAACGCTGAATAAATTCGACTAATGAATATTGTTCGCCCCATTGTGTAGTCGCACAAGCCGTCCCTGAGTGATATAAATCATGTAATACGGCATCGGTTTGTTGCAGGTTAATGGTTCGATAATCTAAGCTGGGATAGGGTTTTATCATCGTTATACGAGCATCAAACTTTGCTTGCAAAGCAACGACTGGCTGTTGTGGCTTTGTGATAGGCGGGTGTACCGCAACTCGCTGATTCTCCAGTGTCTGAAATCGCTTATTATCAAGTACCGTATCAAACGCCATAAATGGATTATTTTGTACGCTGAAAAAGTCCGAACTCAATTGTAATGAACACGTTAAACGTGCGCCTTGATGCACTAGCATTATGTGTTGTGGGTTACGATACGGCACAAACACACCCGCCGCTTGGTTTTGGCGTATAAATTCCACGGCACAGCAAAAATTACTCAACCCATTAGCTCGATCATCATCCAGCGGATAATTACTAGACACTAATAGCAGGGGGATTTTCAGTGCGTGAAAATAAAAACTCAAGGCGCACGCAGTATAAGCCAGCGTATCCGTGCCGTGTGTGATGATAATGCCGTCGTAGTTTTCGGGCTGTTCAGCTTCAATGGCGGTAATTAACGTTTGCCAAACACATGGGGCGAGATTTTCACTCAGTATTTGCAGTGGTTGTACGCAGTGAAAGTGAATATCGGTGTGTTTATCCTGTTGTTCAAATAACTGCAATAATTTGAGTTGTGCAGTGCTAGTGGTATTAATCGACCCTGCATGAACACTCGATCCAATAGTGCCACCCGTTGATAGCAATAAAATATTTTTCATGATGTCGTTCCCGTTTAAATTATTACGGAGATCAGGCAAATTCTGACCTTCATAAGAGCTGGTATAATATAATACTGTGCTAACAAACCCTGACATTAACATGAAAATATCTTTAATTGTCGCGATGGCAAGTAATCGAGTTATAGGCGATAACGGTGCGATGCCGTGGCATTTATCAGCCGACCTAAAAAAATTTAAACAAATAACCACAGGTTTTCCTATCATCATGGGGAGAAAAACCTATCAATCCATCGGTAAACCCTTGCCTAACCGTACCAATATTATTATCAGTGGCAATCCACAATATCAGCCAGAGGATTGCGTAGTATTTAATAACATTGATAGCGCGTTAACATACGCTTGCCAATTGGCGGAGCAAGTGTTCATTATCGGTGGTTCTACACTTTACCAAACCTTATTGCCACTCGTTGATACCCTGTATATCACCCAAATTCACCAAGAATTTTCAGGCGATACTTGGTTTCCTGATTTTAATAATCATGATTGGGCAGAAGTGACACGCGAAGATATTGATGATGATGCCAGTGTTCCCTTTAGCTACAGCTTTTTGCAGTTGGCAAAACTCAGCAAAAACCCTTAAAAACGGTTAAAATGTTCGGACACACGACAATCCTACAATAAAGCAACAAGCTTGGTAGCTATCATGCAAACACACTATAAGACGGATGATTTGAGAATTTGTGGCATTAAAGAAGTCATTGCACCTGTACAGGTTCACGAAGAATTGCCGATTACTGAAACGGCAGCACAAACCACCGCGCAGGCAAGAACTGATATTCATAAAATTTTAACAGGTCAAGATGATCGCTTGTTGGTGATCGTAGGCCCCTGCTCTATTCATGACCCAGTGGCGGCTAAAGAATATGCTCAATTACTAAAAGCCATTAAAGATGAAACCAAAGACGATTTATTAATTGTCATGCGGGTTTATTTTGAAAAACCGCGTACCACCGTGGGTTGGAAAGGCTTAATTAATGACCCTAATTTAGACTCCAGTTTTAATATTAATAAAGGCTTACGCATTGCGCGGAAATTATTATTGGATGTCAATGAATTAGGAATGCCCGCCGCAACGGAATATTTAGATTTAATCACTCCGCAATATGTCTCTGATTTAATTGCGTGGGGGGCAATTGGTGCGCGTACCACCGAAAGCCAAGGGCATAGAGAACTCGCCTCAGGCGTATCCTGTCCAATTGGCTTTAAAAATTCTACTGACGGCACCATAAAAATTGCCATTGATGCGATAAGCGCGGCAATGAGTCCGCATCACTTTATTTCTTTGAATAAAGCAGGACATTCAGCCATTTTTTCTACCACAGGGAATGAAGACGTACACATCATTTTACGCGGCGGCAATGATCGTCCAAATTATGATGCCGTCAGCGTAGACCAAGTGGCAGAAGGTTTAGAAAAAGCCTATCTCCCAACCAATATCATGATTGATTTTAGTCACGCCAATAGCTTAAAACAATGCCATCGTCAATTAATTGTTGGTGATGATGTCGCTGGGCAAATCGCCATCGGTGATGAACGTATTATGGGTGCGATGATTGAAAGCAATTTAAAATCGGGTAGCCAACACGTTGTCGAAGGGCAGCCGTTAATTTATGGGAAAAGTATTACTGACGGTTGTTTGTCGTGGGAAGAAACAGTGCCACTACTAAAAACTTTAGCCAATGCTGTACAAAAACGCCGTTTAGTCAAAGCAGAAGGAGGATCAATCGAATGAAAATTTATGTCAATGGACAAAGCCGTGACATCGCAGAACACGCTCATGTGAGTGATGTGATTAGCGATTTAGAGCTGACAGGCAAAAAAATTGCCGTCGAACTAAACCAAGAAATACTGCCCTTTCAACAGCACGCTACCCAAGTGCTGCAAGCAGAAGACCGTTTAGAAATTGTTCATGCCATTGGTGGCGGACAAGATGATTCCTTCGTATTGGCAGGTGTCACTTACCATTCGCGCTTATTAGTCGGCACGGGTAAATACAAAGACCTAGAAGAAACTCGATTAGCGATTGAAGCCAGTGGTGCGCAAATTGTCACCGTTGCAATTCGTCGTACTAACATTGGACAAAATGTAGGTGAACCTAATTTATTGGATGTTATTTCCCCTGATAAATACACCATTCTGCCCAATACCGCAGGTTGCTACACCGTCGATGAAGCGGTTAGAACCTGTCGCTTAGGTAGAGAATTATTAGGCGGACATAAGCTGGTCAAGCTAGAAGTGTTAGCGGATCAAAAAACTCTGTTTCCCAATGTCGCAGAAACCTATTTAGCTGCCGAAATTCTGGTTAAAGACGGTTTTGATGTCATGGTCTATACCAACGACGACCCCATCGCTGCCAAACGCCTAGAAGAAATCGGCTGTGTCGCTGTCATGCCACTCGCCGCACCGATAGGTTCAGGCTTAGGTATTCGCAACCCTTACAATATTCTAACCATCGTCGAAAATGCCAACGTGCCTATTTTAGTCGATGCAGGTGTAGGTACAGCCTCCGATGCCGCGATTGCAATGGAATTAGGTTGCGCGGGCGTATTAATGAACACCGCGATTGCTGAGGCTAAAAATCCCATACTCATGGCTTCGGCTATGCGTAAAGGCATAGAAGCGGGCAGAGAAGCCTATTTAGCAGGTCGTATGCCCAGAAAACGCTTTGCCTCTGCTTCTTCACCGAGAGATGGCTTGTTTTTTTAATTCCACCTTGTAAGTTGGGGTGATGTACAAACCCCAACTTTTACAACATTCACGAAAACTTTATGCTAACCATCGACCTTGAACCTGAGTTAGAAATGACTTTGATGAATCTGGCTGAGTAAGAACATATTTCACCTAATGAAATAGTTAAACAGTTTGTTAGCGAATGAGCCAATACAAGAAAGACGGCAGGATAATGCTTAATACTATTGGATACCTCCGCGTTATTAGCTTATTTACAATATAAGGATGACATCGTATGAACGATATTTTTATCACAGCAATTGAAGTTAAAAAAGTTCGTAATATTGAGAATTTTATTATTCCACTGAGTGAGACTGAGCGAAAACATTTAATTATTACGGGCAAAAATGGCAGTGGTAAAACGAGTTTGTTATTGGAAATAAATAAGTTTATTGAAGCATCTGCAAGAGAGTCTCACAATTTTTTGACAGAAATGAAAAATGGTCTTGAACGCTTTGGAAAAAAATTACAAACAACGCAAGATATAAATGAAATTGAGAGTCTCAAAGGAATTATAGATGGCTCAAAAAGAGCTATTAATTCATTTGGAAATATAAATATTAGTTTTACATATAACTATAAAAATAGCTTTGAATCTGGAAATTATCTTTTAACTTTTTTTGAATCAAAAAGAATAGCTGATGCAAAAACTCCTACTGGCATTAGTAAAGTTGAATTAAAGAAAAACTACAATACAAAAGAACGAACAAACCATGATTTTATTCAATATATTGTTAATCTTAAAGCCGAACGTTCTTTTGCAAAAGATGATAATGATAATGAAGCGGCAAGAAAAATAGATGACTGGTTTAACCGTTTTGAAAATCAACTCAAAGAGTTATTTGATGCTCCAGACTTACAATTAGTCTTTGATAGAAAAAATTATAATTTTAATATTCAGATAGATCATAATGAACCTTTTAACTTAACGCAATTATCCGATGGTTATTCAGCAGTATTAACCATCGTGACTGAATTAATTATGCGTATGGAAGCGACAGGAAATCAGGCTTATAATGTACAAGGTGTGGTATTAATTGATGAAATAGAAACCCATCTTCATGTGGCATTACAAAAAAAAATTATGCCATTTTTATGCGCTTTTTTTCCGAATATTCAGTTTATCGTTACTACCCATTCCCCGTTTGTTTTATCCTCTATCAGTAATGCCGTTATTTGCGATTTGGAAACCAGAGAAGTGATTACTGATTTATCGGCTTATTCCTATGACGCTTTGGTCGAAAGTTATTTTGATACCGATAAATATTCCGAAGAAATCAAGAAAAAATTACAGGATTTTGAACAGCTTGCCGATAAAAGCCAGTTAAGCGAAACAGAGCAGGATTTATATGAAGAACTGGAAAATTATTTTGATAATATACCCACTTTTCGAGCTGATGAATTGGCTGTTAAATTACAGCAAATACAATTAAAAAAATTAACTCGTAAAGGCTGATGTAATGCTGTATTTTGAGAAATCACAACCTGCACCCGACTGTTTAGCGATAGAGAAACAAAAATCCAATGGCGATTATAAATGTGGCTGTGTATTGGAAAGGCTGAAAACAGATTTCAAAAATAAATGTTATATTTGTGAAAGCAAAGCTCCGTCAACTATCAATGTGGAGCATTTTAAATCACATCAAGGCGATAAAAACTTAAAATTCGATTGGAATAATTTATTCTGGTCTTGTGGACATTGTAATAATACCAAACTAGCTAAATTTGATAATATTTTAAATTGCACCAATCTAAATGATTCGATAGAAAATAAACTCAATTATGACTTTAAGCCGTTTCCGCGTGAAAAAGTAAATATAACGATTAATAGTAATGATGATAAAACACTGCAAACACAAACATTATTATTAGCTGTGTTTAATGGCACAACAACACTTAAAGAAATTGAATCAGATAATATTCGCTCTGCTTTGTTAAAAGAAATAAAAGACTTACAGGAGTGGCTTATTGAGTATTTTACTGATACAAATGATGAGCAAGAAAAAGATCGCTGTTTGAGAAAAATAAAGCAACATTTAAACAGGTCGTCCGCTTTTACTTCTTTTAAGCGTCAAATCATCAAAGATAACGGTGAATTATTTAAAGAGTTTTCCCATTATTTTGATTGAACATACGCATCGCCTTCCTTTCAACTAAAGCACCCCTTCGTTTTATTAACCTCCAATTTTTGGTACGCAATGCGTACCCCAAAATATAACCTATGACCGATTTAGAACCTACCACCCCACACCGAATTCGTAGTTTTGTTCGCCGTCAAGGGCGTATCACACAAGCCCAGCAATATGCCTTGGATAATGATTGGCAACGCTATGGTCTTGACCCGCAAGTGAATTATGATTTTATTGACGTTTTTGGACGTGACGCGCCGTTAATTATTGAAATTGGCTTTGGTAGTGGCGATAGTCTTGCTAGTACGGCGGCAGCGAATCCGAATATTGACTATATTGGTATCGAAGTACATCTTGCGGGGGTTGGGCATTTAATGATGCTGTTAGCGCAACAAGGTTTAACGAATGTGCGAATTTATTGTCATGATGCCATTGAAATTATTGAACAGAAAATCCCTGACAATCGCTTAACGGGCTTGCATTTATTTTTTCCAGATCCGTGGCATAAAAAGAAACACCATAAACGCCGTATTGTGCGCCCTAGTTTTGTGGAATTATTACTGCAAAAACTGAAAACAGGCGGTTATTTTCATGCGGCAACCGATTGGCAACATTACGCGGAATCTATGTTGGATAGTTTATCAGCCGATGGAAGGCTTCATAATGCGAGTCAGACAGGTGATTATTGTGATCGTCCAGATTATCGTCCACTGACTAAATTTGAGCAACGCGGTTTGCGTTTAGGTCATGGGGTTTGGGATTTAATTTTTAAAAAATAGTCGAACTGGCGTTGTTAAAGGCGGCTGAAACAACAGTAGCCTAATACAACGCTCAAACGGACTAAGTCATAAATGAAACCGAGTACATATAAGCTTAACCCCTAATACAGGTTAGTTATTGTCAGTGGTATAAGCATCCAGTCGCATTCCACGAATCATCATAGTTAATTCATCTCTTTGACGTTTTAACGGTTCTACTTGCGCTTGAAGATGAGCAATATTTTCCGCAACATTGTCTGTTGATTCGTTAATTTTTCTTAACATTTGCAGACGGTTTTCAATTTGTTTTTTATGATCTTTAATTTGCTGCATCAACGGGGTTAATGCGGTATTTCCCCACGCAGTTGAGTCTTCATGCGCTTGTCTGATAACGCCTCGCGCATTGGAGATTAGGGTACTATAAAGATTATGAATGACGATACTTTGCTCAGTCATTGCCGTTTTTGTGCTAGAGCGAAAAATTTCACCTTCTTCAAAAATCATTTCTAATTCGACTTGATAGGGCTTGATAGAAAATAATTTAGGTTCAATTTCTTCAAAACCGTATTCGTCTTTAAATTTCTTATGAATGGCCTTCACTAAACGGCTGGTTTCGGCAGTAATTTCAATGGCATTTTGCAATAAATCACGCAGTTCATCGAACAATTTACGGATATTTTGTTTCATACCGTAAGTGGTCATATTACTGGCTATTTCGCGTCTTGCTTTTTCGATGATGATATCGACTTTTTCAGGGTCGAATGAATCAATAAGCATTTTGGCTTGAGTAATAAAAACGCGGCGACTGGCTTGAAAGTTTTCAATATTCGCCATGTAAATATTTTGTTTATCGCGTGTTTCTGCCATCAACTTACCAGTCATATCCTGATTTTGAAAGTCGATTTTTTTGAACTCTTCAAGCTGCTCTACGGCATGAGTTAAAGATTTATTGGTTAAATGAGAAGACTCATTCAGTAAAAATCCCATGTCTCTAACCACTGTTGCCATTAATATATTGCGTTTTTGTTTCAATATATTGGTAGCAAGGTATCTTTCGAGTGAGGCTAAGCGGCTTCTTTCAAACAGAACGGTATCTGATTTGACTTTGGCTAATAAGGCTTGCTTGGCTGAAACAGGGAAAATAGCATTTTCATTTATTTTTAAAATTGCCGCCGAGGTTTTAATTTGTGAGTGAATAGATTCGTCATAAGCGGCTGCGCCACCAATGTCATCCCACATAGCATCGATTTTATTCATAACCACTGCTAAACCTTGTTTTTTACCGCCTCGCGCCAGACAAATATGATTTAACCACATTTCTAGGTCGCTTTTGGTTACACCTGTATCCGCAGCGAGTACGAAGATAATAGCCTGCGCACTGGGTAACATATTTAGCGTCAATTCTGGTTCTGTGCCTAAGGCATTCAAACCTGGGGTATCGAGTATCGACAAGCCTTCTTTTAGCAATGGATGTGGAAAGCTAATAAGCGCGTGTCGCCAGCAGGGAATTTCTACCACTGTTGGATTGATTAGCCCTTGTTCTTTTGCTTCACGCTCATTCCATAAGCCCAGTTCGTCAGCGACTTCACGCGGTACTTTTTTGACTGCAACCAGTTCTTTGAAAGCTTCCTGCATTTGTCTAGGTGAATTGCCATTCAAATCATGATGTACCCAGCGATCAGGCATTTGTTTAAATTCAGCTAGCGTGGTATTTTCAAGACGAGTTTCAATATTGAGTAACCGAATATAACTGCCGCCTGCTTCATCATAAAACAGTTCGGTAGGCGACATGGTGGTACGCCCAGGAGCGGACGGCAGTAGTCTAACGCCAGTTTCAGCAAAAAATAGCGCATTAATCAGCTCAGTTTTACCGCGTGAAAACTCAGCAACGAATGCTAAAGTAATACGATCCGACTGTAGATTATTAAGGATATTTAAAAGAGTAGTCGTGCTATTGGCATCAGTCATATCATAGCGCGTACGCCATTGCTGATACATCTCTATAGATTGCACCAACTTTGCACGCCACAGCGAATACTCGTGCATTTGATTTTTAAAATCCAGATTACTCATGACCAGCCTTTTGTACTAACACAATTCTATATAGTGAGTCGAAATAACAGATTAAAGATATTTTTTAACAATTGTAGTCTATATCTTAAGATCTGTTAAATCGAGGTAGCTTTATTTTTCAGATGCGACTGTTACAAAATACCATAAATCTGCTGATATTCCTTGATATTGTTGACCTGATCGCTAGCATTAGCCGTTAAATAGTCAACAATATTAGCAAGACTAATAATTGAAACTACGGGTATGCCGAACTGTTGTTCGACTTCCTGAATAGCTGAATTATTATTTTGCCCTTTTTCTTGTCGGTCTAGGGCAATCAATACGCCTGCGGGTACTGCACCAGCCTTATTAATGATTTCTATTGATTCTCTGACTGATGTACCAGCGGTAATCACATCATCGAGAATAATGACTTTGCCCTGTAAAGGCGCACCCACCAAAACACCGCCTTCCCCATGATCTTTTGCTTCTTTGCGATTAAAAGCAAACGGTATGTCTTCATTCGTCAATTGCGCGTATGCAATAGCAGTTGCACTAACCAAGGGAATGCCTTTGTACGCAGGACCATAAAGAATATCCACGGCAATGCCTGATTGAATTAAGGCTTGTGCATAAAATTGCCCTAGCTTCCCCAATTGCAAGCCTGTATTAAACAAGCCAGTATTGAAGAAATAGGGACTGGTGCGTCCAGATTTTAACTGAAATTCACCAAATCTTAATACACCTGAGTCCAAGGCGTAGGAAATAAAGTCTTTTTGATAATCTAGCATATCGTAATGTGTACGGTTAATGAGACTGTTACTACTTTCTTGAGTAGCTATTAGTGACATTGTAAAGTTAAGCAGCCTATATGCCAAGCCTTAACATTTATCTTGATTATTATGCAGGAAGTGCAACAACATAGGTGCAACTTTATTACACCTATGTTGTACTGAGTAATGAGGGAAATTAAGCGTGTAGTGGATGATAAAATGAAGCTTACTACAGGTTAGTTGATAACGTTATGTCCACGGTTTCTCATGCAGGTGTTAAAAGACCTTTTATAAGCATCATCGGAACTTAGACCTTTGTACGCACCACCACCAAGACCACCTGCTGCCGCGCCGATGGCAGCACCTGCACCAGGATTACCCGTAAATGCACCGACAACCGCGCCACCTGCCGCACCCATTAATGCACCTGCCCCCGCACCCATAGCGGTTTCTTTTCCTGTACTTGCGGCTTGACTGGCTAATTGTTCACACTGTGCTTTATCTTGTGGAATCATGTTCGCATTGCGATCATTGTAAGGATCAACAGTCGGCGTATAGCCACTCACTTGAGCGCAAGCGGTGAGTAAAATACTGCTTGCTACCACGATAGTCATTATTACTTTTTTCATACGATACCTCTGATTGATGTTTGTTGTTTATTACAGTTTAGTGAGTTAATCATGAACAGAACATGAATAGTATACTGTTGCAATATTATAGTTCCCTTAAAACGCGCAGCGGTGATTTATTAACCACGCCTCGCAATCCCCAATAGCCAACTATGCCGACCAAGAAAGCTCCTAACAAAGGTACGATGGCACACACATAAAAATTAAGCTGATAATCGATGTGTATAACCTGTGTGTATAACGCATAACGAATGGCTTCTGATAGTAGCACCGCTAACAAGCCAGACATTAGCCCCAATACGCTAAATTCAAGAAGCTGAGTTTTTCTTAAAAAGCCTCGATTAGCTCCCAAAGTACGCATTAACGCCCCTTCATAAATACGCTCATCTAAGGTGGCATACACCGCCGCCAATAGCACCATCAAACCTGCCAGCAGCGCAAAATACAATAAATAATTAATCGCCTCAGTCAATTGGGTCAAAATAGTTTTGATTTGTTGCAAAATTAAATCGACTTCCAGCACTGTGGTACTAGGGTATTTTTTCACCAAGCCGTTTAATAGCGGCTTTTGTGCAGGCGATAAATAAAAGCTGGTGATAAAGGTATAAGGGTAATTATTCAAGGTATTAGGTGAAAAAATCATGTAAAAGTTAGGCTTCATGGTGTTCCATTGCAAAGTACGAATACTGGCAACTGTCGCTTTAAGCTGTTCACTGCCGATAGTAAAGGTCAGTTCATCACCTAACTTGATTTTTAAACTTTGCGCTAATTTTTGCTCAACAGAAACCTGTTCCGCTTGCGTACTCGTCCACCAAGTACCTTCGATAACTTTATTGTCATCTGGCAGTCTCTCCGTCCACGTCAAACTTAATTCTCGATGGGTTGCATTGTCGCCTTGCGAATCTTTACTGACCACTTGCTGAACAGGTGTGTTGTTAATCATCACCAACCGACCACGCACTACAGGATAAAACTGACTGCCACTGATGTGTTGCTCGACTAAGTCTTGCTTAAAATTAGCTTGTTGTTCGGGAAAAATATTCAAGGCAAAATGATTTGGCGCATTATCAGGCATAGCTTTTTGCCAGTCTTCAATTAAATCGGTGCGTACACTAAAGCTCAAAATCATCGCCGTCAATGTCAGACTGAACGCAAGTAACTGGCTAACACTGGCGCGATTATTTTTTACTAAGCCCTGCAAAGCAAAACGCCACACCAAAGATAGTGACGATAAATGCTTGCGCATAAAAACCAACAAGCCAACAATCAACAAACCCAGCACTAATAACACTGCCATGCCCACGCCCACTATGGTAACAGTCATGTTTAAATCTTGCGTATAACGCCCGATTAATAACGTGATAACCCCTAATGCCAAACCATAAACTACCCAACCGCTAGTTGGCAATGGCTCTAACTCGCGGCGTAATACCCGTAGCGGCGACACCTGTTTAAGTCGTAATAAAGGCGGCAACGCAAAACCTAATAACACGCCCATCCCCAGTGCAAAGCCAAATAAAATACCTGAACCACTGGCTGTTGCTAATTGTTTCGGCAATAACTCGCGTAATAAATAAAACAGTCCTTGTTGGGCAAACCAGCCCAACAAACAACCAATCGCACTGGTCACCAAACCCAGAATCACAAACTGACTGCTATACAACCACAGTATTTCCCATTGTTTACAACCCATACAACGCAACAACGCCGTAGTATTGAAATGGCGTTCGGTATAACGGCGAGTTGCCATAGCAATTGCCACCCCTGAAATTAAAATCACAATAATGCTAGATAAGCCTAAATAGCGTTCAGCTCGTTGTAACGCTCTGCCTAATTCAGGGCGGTCTTCACGAATATCCATCAACTTTTGCGACGGGTTTAATTGTGGTTTAATCCAACTTTTAAAGTCAGCTAAGGGTTTTGTATCACCGCTAAATTGAAAAAAATGATGCACATGACTACCCGCTTGCACACTATTGGTTGCGGCTAAATCCGCTTCGTTCATCAACACACGCGGTGAAAAACTATAAAAATCGCCACGTTTATCTGGTTCGTAAGTGACAATCTGAGTAATGGTCAACGGCTTTTCACCGACTGTCAGTAAATCGCCTATTTTTAATTTCAGCGTCGATAAAACCCGTTTTTCTACCCAAACCGTTCCTGCAACAGGGGCTTGATGTTGCTCACTTTCAAGCTCAGATTCGCTTGCTTGGGCTTTTAATACGCCACGCAACGGATAGGTCGAACTCACTGATTTAATCGCCGCTAACAGCATTTCCTCATGCTCCATTAACACACTGGAAAATTCAGCGGTGCGAGCTTGAGCTAGATTTAATTGCGTAGCTTTTTCTTGCCACGCGGCTGGTATAGGCGTTGGGCTAGTAACGGCTAAATCAGCAGCTAAAAATTCCGCAGCTTGCGTGGTCATGGTGTTTTGCAATCGATCTGCAAACAAGGCAATCGCCGTTGAGCTAGTGACTGCAATTAGTAACGCCAGCATCAAAATAGTCAATTCCCCAGAACGACTATCACGCCACAACAGCCGCAAAGCTAGATTAAAACGATTCATGCAAAATACTCATAAAGTTGGGATTACTGGCGTAATTATGCACTGTTTGATAATAAGTAGTCGATCAAAAGTCTTTTAACATTTTTTGACATGACAACGTGTTTGAAGTGCGTTTGGTATATGAAGTTGTGAGCATTTTTTTTGTTAAAAGACTTAAGGTCACTTACTTACATCAAAATGACACCCGTTTCAGGTTTTACGCGTAAAGCCATTGTCGAACGCTGCTCAGCAAGACCTGCGCCTAGGTTGTGTTATCATTTCCGATGGGCTGAGCTGTTTTACGGGAGTGGGCTGCTAACACCAAGCCATTATCGCAGGCGGTCGCAAACCAAAGGAGAGTCCAGAATTTAGGTGGATTAACACGCTATTGGGTAATCTTAAAATAAGTTTGGGTGGTAGCTATCATGCTTTCAACTTTGCCAAATACGCGGGACACGCTACCTGAGTGCGTTTGTTTATCGCTTCAACCGACGATTTCATCTTGATACACTTCCTATGCACCTGCGTGTGCCACCGTTACTATTAAACCGCGTCCTGCAACTTGGCTTCGCCAAGCTCAAGACCTTACTAATCAGGAAAAACTATGCAAAATAATCCCATGAACATTGCTAAAAGAGTATCGGAATTAGAAGTTTATTTAGATAAACAACCTTATATGACGGAGCTGGACGGTATTACCTTGGAAATAGCAAAAAACGTATTTCCATCAGATTTTGGCTTGACCAGTTCATTTTTTGGCAATTTGATTTTGCAACAAGAGCCAGCCACTAATGCGTTGGACATGGGCTGTGGTAGTGGCTATTTTGCTTTGTTATTGAAAAAAATAGGTTGTACTCAGGTATTGGGGGTGGATTTTAATGAAGATGCTGTTAGGTGTGCGACAAAAAATAGTGGTCTTAATCCTCTGTTGCAACCTATCGAATTTATTCATAGCGACTTGTTTGATAATGTTCCTGAGTCACTCTTTGAATTCATTGTCTTTAATTTTAATTACTATCCGTCCAATGGTGATTTTGGTTTGAATGAGGACGGTGGTCAAGTGATATTGAAACGATTTTTTACTCAAGTTGACCGCTATATCAACGATAACACTCGAATTTATATTCCTTATTCGCAATTTGTTGGCGAGGAACATGATCCCAAACTCATTTGCCCTGCATTTGGTTTTTCAGTTGAAATCGTGGCAGAAACAAAAAATGAGACAGGCGAGCATTATGTTTATAAAATAATGAAAGCCAAGTAGGAATAAGCAAGGTAGCATGAGCTACCCGTGTTTACGTCCATTTTATAAACAAAAATCTTAACTTAAAATAAAACTATGAATACAAACCACTGGAAAATCCAACCTAAAGATGTTTTAAATGCCAGTCCCGTCATGCCTGTGATGGTGATTCAACACTTAGAAGATGCTGTGCCATTGGCTAAAGCCTTGGTTGCTGGCGGTATTAGAGTGTTAGAAATCACGCTACGCACGCCCATCGCGCTGGAAGCAATTAAGCTCATTAGCCAACAAGTGCCAGAAGCGATTGTTGGCGCGGGAACAATTTTGACCCCTGAACAATTGCAAGCAGCTGAAGATGCAGGAGCTGTATTTGCTATCAGCCCTGGTTTAACACATACCTTGTTAGCGGCAGCTCAAAAAGGCAATATCGCGTTAATTCCAGGCATTGCCACCTTGTCAGAATTGATGTTAGGAATGGAATATGGTTTAGATCATTTCAAATTTTTCCCTGCTGAAGCTGCTGGTGGTATTCCGATGTTAAAAGCCATAGCAGGCCCGATTCCACAAGTGACTTTTTGCCCAACAGGCGGTATTTCACCTGAAAATTACAATGCTTATTTACAATTAAATAACGTCGCTTGTGTGGGCGGTTCATGGCTAGCCCCTGCCGATGCTGTGAACGCAAAAAATTGGGCGAAAGTCACTGAATTAGCAAAACTAGCGATAAATAATGTAAAGTGTTAAATCATTTTTAAAACCTAAAGAGAAAATTCATGAGCAACCAACGTAATCTTAGTTTAAATGAGAACGCACAGTCTTTGTGTGAATTACCTGTTTTATCTGGCACGATAGGGCCTGATGTCTTAGATGTACAAACGTTGTATAAAAACACAGGGATGTTTACTTATGATCCTGGTTTTACTTCAACAGCCAGTTGCAGATCGACGATTACTTATATAGATGGTGATGCAGGTGTGTTGTTGTACCGTGGTTATCCCATTGAACAACTGGCAGAAAAATGTACTTTTTTGGAAGTTTGTTATTTGCTGCTGAACGGTGAATTGCCCACTAAGCCACAAATGGATAAGTTTGAAGGTACGATTACCATGCACACGATGGTGCATGACCAGCTCACTAATTTCTTTAAAGGCTTTCGCCGTGATGCGCATCCGATGGCAATTATGGTGGCGGTGGTAGGTGCATTGTCAGCGTTTTATCATGATGCGATGGACATTAAATCAAAAGCTGACCGTGATTTAAGTGCGATCCGCTTAATCGCTAAAGTGCCAACTATTGTGGCGATGTGTCATAAATACAGCACGGGTTTGCCGTTTATGTATCCAAAAAATCAACTCAGTTATGTGGAAAACTTTTTACGCATGATGCACGGCACACCGTGTGATGATTACGTTGCTAATCCTGTGTTAGTCCGTGCTTTGGATAGAATTTTGATTTTACACGCTGACCATGAACAAAATGCTTCAACTTCAACCGTGCGTTTAGCGGGTTCTAGCGGTGCAAATCCTTATGCGTGTATTACCTCTGGGATAGCTTGTTTATGGGGTGCTGCGCATGGTGGCGCGAATGAAGCTGTGCTACACATGTTGGAAGACATTGGCGATGTATCGCGTGTGCCACTTTATATCGCTAAAGCAAAAGATAAAAATGATCCGTTTAGATTGATGGGCTTTGGACATCGGGTTTATAAAAATCACGATCCACGCGCTAAGCTCATGCGGGCAACTTGTCATGAAGTATTGACTGAACTCGGTTTGCATGATGATAAGCTGTTTAAATTAGCCTTAGAGTTAGAGCGTATTGCTTTGGAAGACGATTATTTCATTGAGAAAAAACTGTACCCGAATGTCGATTTTTATTCAGGTATTGTCTTTCATGCCTTAGGTATCCCGACTAATATGTTCACGGCGATGTTTGCAATGGGTAGAACAGTTGGTTGGATTGCTCATTGGGATGAAATGATCGCTGATCCAGAGCAAAAAATTGGTCGTCCTAGACAGCTTTATACAGGCGTAGCTCAACGCGATGTGCCAGAGCAAAATCAGCATGGTAATGCGCATTGGTAATGAAGAAAATAGCTGGAGTGTGTTATTACTCCAGCGTAATTTTTGTGCTAGTTTCTAAGTTCAAGAGGCATTGAAATAAGTCAGTGTCTATTGCCTTGATAGACGAGGCTTCATATTAACCAAGGGGATTCCTTGTTATGAAAACATATCACTTCGCGGTCTTCATTGGTCGCTTTCAACCCTATCACAACGGTCATCACCACATTATCAGCCAAGGACTACAACGGGCTGAAAAAATCATCATTCTGTGTGGTTCGGCACATTTGCCCGTCTCACATCGTAATCCTTGGTCGTTTCAACAACGTAAAACAATGATTTTAAATTCGTTCACCAAAGACGAAGCCGAAAGAATCACGGTATTGCCGCTCATGGATTCGCCCTATAACGATGCAATATGGAGTCAATCGGTGCAGACTATTGTCAATGGCGTAGTGCAGGCGTTGAATACCATGCCACATAACACCCCACGCATTGCATTAATTGGACATTCAAAAGATCACAGTTCATTTTATTTAAAAATGTTTCCCCAATGGGAATCCATTGAAGTCGATAATTTGGACGGTCTCAATGCCACGAATTTACGCGATGATTATTTTAGTCACGCAGAACATTTTGCTCACAGCGATAGCATTTTTAATGCCTTAACGCCCACAGGTACACAACAATTTTTTGCCGAACAGTTTAGCCAAACCGCGTTTGACACCATACGCGCAGAACATGAATTTATCGAAGACTATAAACGACAATGGCAAGCTGCACCGTATCCGCCAGTATTTGTCACTGTTGATGCAGTAGTGATTCAATCAGGGCATATTTTATTAGTCAAACGCCGCGCCAGACCTGGTAAGGGTTTAGCGGCACTGGCGGGCGGTTTTATCAGACAGCATGAACGCCTGCAAGATGCCTGTATTCGAGAATTGCGCGAAGAAACCAAGCTGAAAATTCCAGAAGCGGTGTTACGCGGCTGCATTAAACGCCAGCACACCTTTGATGATCCCCACCGTTCCTCACGCGGTCGCACCATCACTCATGCGTTTTTGATTGAATTACCCACGTCTGAAAACTTGCCTAAAGTGAAAGGCGGGGATGATGCGGAGAAAGCCTTTTGGTTGCCGTTAGCCGATATGAATCCTGAAAAAATGTTTGAGGATCATTATTTTATTGTTCGGCATTTGTTGGGGGAGTAAGCACTGATTAAAGTAATACCGTCGAATGTTGGAATCAAGTCACAAGGATGTGTCGGACACGCTATTAGCAACTAGATTGCAACTATCCCTGCCGCAAGACTGCAAGGTTATAATGCCGTCGAATTCAGGTTGTGTACGAGTACAATAACTGCCAATGCGTTACTTCTAACACCGATTAGATAAAAATGAAATTGACTCTACACATTCTGATTTGTCTATTATTATTCAATTCATCCGTCACTTTTTCTGCGCCTTTAGAAAAAGTGTCCTTGCAGCTTAAATGGCTACACCATTTTCAGTTTGCTGGTTATTACGCAGCGAAAGAAAAAGGTTTTTATGACGACGAAGGATTGGATGTCGATATTCGAGAACGTATTCCCCATGTCAATAATATTGAACAAGTTCTCAAAGGTCAGTCTGACTATGGCATAGCGGATTCAGGTTTATTACTGGACAGATTACAGGGTAAGCCTGTCGTAGTGTTAGCCTCTATCTTTCAGCATAACGCCTTAGTCTATGTCAGCTTAAAAAGTTCGGGCATAGTCAGTCCTTATGAATTTAAGGGTAAACGAATTATGGATGAGACTGATGCGATTACCAATGCCAACGCGCCTTTACAGGCTATGCGTTACGAAACAGGTATTTCCGATCAAGATTTTACTAATGTGAGTTACTCTTTTAATCCTGATGATTTGATTAATGGAAAAACCGATGTAATGTCTGCCTATTTGACTGATGTGGCTTATTACTACAGGCAAAAGAACGTCGAAATTAATATTATTGACCCGCGCAATTATGGGATAGATTTTTTGGGCGACAATCTATTCACTACTGAGCAGCAAATTCTTGAACACCCTGAAAGAACCCAACGACTTGTACGCGCTTCACTAAAAGGCTGGGATTACGCGCTTAAATATCCTGAGGAAATTATTCAGCTTATTCTGCGCAACTACAATGCTGAGCAGCGGCTTACAGCAGAGCGTTTACGTTCTGAAGCCGCCGAAACCGCTAAGATGATTTTGCCTGATAGCATTCCATTAGGCAGTTCCAGTGTTGAACGTTTTCAACGCGTTGCTGAAACTTATCAACAACTGGGCTTGGTGAAGTCACTCGATAATCTGAAGGGCTTTATTTATCAGCCAGCGGTGACCAGTAAGTTAAACCTTAGCACGGAGGAAAAAAACTGGCTACAGACACATCCAGACATTCGCCTAGCCATTGATAAAGACTTCCCGCCCTACGAATCAACGGACAATAAAGGTCGTTTTGTGGGTTTGAGTGCAGATTATCTCGCGCTGGTTGAGCAGCGTTTGGGGATAAAATTTAAAATCATCACCGATAAACCGTGGGCAGAAATACTGAAAATGGCAGAACGCGGTGACATGGATATGCTATCAGATATTGTTCAGACTCCAGAGCGTGATCACTATTTACTGTTTACCGAACCCTATATTGATATTCCAGCCGTTATCATTAGCACGAAAAGTGATTCAATCGACCATTTGGATAAGTTGCGCGGTAAACGGGTGGCGGTGGAAAGAGATTATTTTATGTATGAACTGCTCATAAATAATCGTCCCGAACTACAGGTTATTCCTGTTAAAAACACAGTTGAGGCGTTATTAATGGTCAGCAGTGGAAAAGCTGATGCTTATATTGGTGATGCCGCATCAGCAAATTATACGATTGGCAAACAGGGCATGATAAATCTGTTTTCTTCAAGTTATACCGATTATAAAAACCGTCATCGCATGGCGACCATTAAGGCTAACCCACTGTTGAAAAGTATAATCGATAAAGCTTTAGCCGATATTTCTGATAATGAAAAACAAGGCATTCGTAACCGCTGGCTGGGTTTGCCAGATAAAGGAGGTATAGACACTAAAATCCTTATTCGCTACGGCGCAGTAATACTCGCAGTATTTTTGGTGATTATGCTCTGGAATAGGAGTCTGCAACGTGAAATAAGACGACGTAAGCAAATTGAAGCCGCGTTGCGCGAAAGTCAAAGTGAATTGTCGCATTATTTTGAACAACCCCTGATTGGTGTGATTACCTGTTTTATTGACAAAAGAACGTCACATATAAATCAGCGTTTCTGTGACATCGTTGGCTACAGTAAAGATGAAATGCAAACACTCAATTGGGCTGAAATTACCCATCCTAATGATTTGATAATTGATCTGGCGTATTTTAACCAAGTAATACGCGGTGAAATTAACTCCTATCAAATGGAAAAACGTTACATCCATAACAATGGACAGTGGGTTTATGTTCATCTTGCTGTAGACAGTGTGCGTGATACGCTAGGACAAGTGGATTATCTTATCGGCATGGTATTGGATATTACCGAGCGTAAACTGGCGGAAATGGAACTACGCAACAGCGAAGAACAGCTAAAACTGGTTCTGGAAGGCGGGTATTTAGGTTTTTGGGATTGGAATATCGTCACTAATGGAGTAGATCGGAATGCTATTTGGGCAGAAATGTTGGGGTATTCCTATGAAGAAATTCAACGGACTACACAACAATGGGCTGATTTTATTTACCCTGATGACAGAGAAAGAGCGTGGCAATCTATTCATGATTTATTAGAAGGGAAAACGACTTGTCACCAACAAGAATATCGTATGTTTCATAAAGACGGCAGTATTCGCTGGATTCTTGACCATGCCAACGTAGTGCAACGCGATGAGAATGGTAAACCAACGCGTATGACTGGTACACATTCTGATATTACCGATCGCAAACTGGCAGAAAGTGAACTGCGTATTGCGGCTACTGTTTTTGAATCACAAGAAGGTATGTTGATTACCGATACTCAGGGCATTATTCTGAATGTCAATCATGCGTTTACCCTGATAACAGGCTATAGCAAAGAGGAAGTGCTGGGGAAAAATCCACGCCTACTGAGTTCAGGGAGACACGACAAGCATTTTTATAATCAGCTATGGCAAGCTATTTATAGCATAGGTTCATGGCAAGGTGAAATTTGGAATCGGAGGAAAAACGGTGAAATTTATCCCCAATGGTTGACCATTACCGCCGTAAAATCCAATGGCAACGGGATAATTAGTCATTATGTCTCAACACAAACGGATATTACCGAACGTAAAATCACCGAAGAGCGTGTTCATCAATTAGCGTTTTATGACTCATTGACCCAACTACCAAACCGCCGTTTATTACACGAACGTCTCAAGCATGGTATCGAAGTGAGCCATCGAACAGGTCATTTTATGGCGGTATTGACACTTGACTTAGACAAATTCAAAGCCGTCAATGACACTTTCGGTCATACAGCGGGTGATGAGTTGTTACAGCAAGTCGCTGAACGGCTTAAAGCCTGTATGCGTGAAATGGATACGGTTGCGCGTTTAGGTGGCGACGAGTTTGTTGTGCTGATTGAAAATGTCACGCAGCCTGAACAGGTTGCCCACATTGCCAATAGTATTATTCATATCCTAAAACAACCGTTCAGCCTGAGTAAAAATCACGAAGCCCACATTGGAACGAGTATCGGCATTGCTTTGCATCCCCAACACGGAGATACGATAGAAACACTGATGGATAATTCTGATACCGCGTTGTATCGTGCTAAAGATAACGGGCGAGGCTGTTTTGCCTATTTTTCTGATATAAGCTAACGAGATTGTGAAAGTATTCACCGTTCAGCTAAAAAACGCCGTCATTCCAGCATGGATGCTGGAATCCAGTCACAGGGAGAGCGTAGCGAGGGTTTTGAAACAGTGTACTGTACAATAATTATTTATAATCATGTAGTTACCATCCGTGGCACTGGATTCTGGCATCCCTGCCAGAATGACGGGTTTGAAGATTGTTGCATAAGACAAGGAATATTTTCTTGAAATTATTAATACTTTCACAGTCTCTAACGCATAATAAGTGAAAGTTTTTGAGTATCGTATTGGATTGTGACAAGCTGTGCAGTGACTACAATCTTTATTGCTCTTTGGTATTTTGCATCGGATTATCCGCGCCCGCTGAAATTAGCTGAATAACACCACAACTCTAAGATAGACTTAGATTTTTCAACCACTTTGGAGGATTTCCAAATGTACAACCCACTGTTCGACAATCTGATTTTAAATACCGATTCTTATAAATCGTCGCATTATTTGCAATATCCAAAAGGAATGCAGTTTGTGTCGTCTTATATCGAATCACGCGGCGGCGATTATCAAGACATCGTGTTTTTTGGTTTGCAGATGTTTATTAAAAGTTATTTGCTCACTCCAATAACAGCAGCAATGATTGATGAAGCGGAGCAGATTTTAGTCGCGCATGGCGTACCGTTTAATCGTGCGGGCTGGGAGTATATTTTAACAGTCCACAATGGCTTTTTGCCGATTCGTATTGAAGCCATGCCAGAAGGCATGGTGACAGAACCCAGCCAGATTATGGCGCAAGTGGTTAATACGGATACCCGCTGTTTTTGGCTGACCAGTTATTTAGAAACTATGATTTTACGCGCTTGCTGGTATGGCACAACGGTGGCAACGCGCTCTTATAATTGCAAAAAAGTCATTGCCCAGTATTTGCACGAAACCGCCGATAATCTCAGCGGCTTGGATTTTAAATTGCATGATTTTGGGGCGCGTGGCGTGTCGTCACAAGAATCAGCGGCGATTTCAGGCTTGGCGCATTTGGTTAATTTTAAAGGGACGGATACGCTGGCGGCAGTGTTGGCGGCGAAGCGTTATTACAATGAAGCCAATATGCCCGCGTTTTCGATTCCAGCGGCTGAACATTCCACGATTACTTCATGGGGACGCGATTTAGAGAAAGAAGCCTATCGTAATATGCTGACCCAATTTTTAGCCAAAGATAAGCTGGTTGCAGTGGTGAGTGATTCTTACAATTTGTGGAACGCGCTGGAAATGTGGGGAACGGAATTTAAAAGTACCATTGAAAATTCCCAAGGTACGTTAGTGATTCGCCCTGATAGCGGTAATCCTGTGGAGATTGTGTTAAAAACTATGCAGAAACTGGAAAGCTTATTTGGTTGTTCGCTGAATTCTAAGGGTTATAAAGTTTTGCCGTCATACATTCGAGTAATTCAAGGCGATGGTGTGACCATTACCAGTATTGGCGAAATTTTACGCACATTAAAAGAAGCAGGTTATAGCGCGGATAATTTGGCGTTTGGTATGGGTGCGGGCTTGCTGCAAAAACTAGATCGTGATACGCTAAAATTTGCCATGAAAGCCTCGGCAGTGCAAGTGAATGGACAGTGGCAGGATGTCTACAAAGACCCGATTACTGACCACGGAAAACAATCGAAACGTGGTCGCTTGGCGTTAATTCGTAATGGCGCGGGACGTTTGGAAACCATAGCGATTGGCGATATAGGCACTCATGCTAATTTACTGCGCCCTGTGTTTCATAATGGCAAATTGCTGGTTGATGATACCTTGACACAAATAAGAGAGCGTGCGGTTATTTGATATTATCAGGAGTGCAAGTGGCAAACAAAGCTTGCACTCCAAAACGTGTCATCACACTGTCAAATTAGTTTGGTATAATTTAGTGTTAATTAATAACGGGCATAAACAATTGCTTACAAATACATCAATCAGCATAGCATCATGAGAACGCCTAAACATCAAAAACACAAATTATCACTGCGCAACCTAACCGCTGAAGATTACGACAATATTGCCGTATTAATGGAACACGTTTACGATAATTTGGGTGGCGCGTGGAAAAAAGAGCAATATCTGTCGCAAATATCACGTTTTCAAGAAGGACAGATTGTTATCGAAGATAATGGGGTAATGGTTGCAGCTGCGTTGAGCATGATCGTTGATTATAATCGCTTTGGTGATAACCACACTTACTCACAAATTACGGGCGATGGTTATTTAACCAACCACGATCCAGCAGGTGATACTTTGTATGGCGTGGATATTTTTGTCCATCCCAAATATCGGGGCTTACGATTAGGGCGTAGGCTTTATGATGCGCGTAAAGAATTATGCCGCAGCCTTAATCTACGGCGGTTTATTGCTGGCGGACGCATTCCTGGTTATTCCAAATATGCCGATCATTTCACGCCCGTGCGTTATATTGAAGAAGTCAAAAATCGAGAAATTTTTGATCCCGTATTATCATTTCAATTATCCAACGGCTTTCATGTTCGCAAATTATTGACAGGTTATTTACCAACCGATGCCGACTCTTTGGGTTATGCCACCTTGCTTGAGTGGGTTAATCTGGATTACGTTGAAAAAGCAAACACGATTGGTAACACTAAACACATTGTTCGTTTAGGTGTGGTGCAATGGCAGATGCGTACCATGAGCAATGTTGAAGAGCTGTTAAAACACGCAGAGTTTTTTATTGATGCGGTTTCAGGTTATCACGCTGATTTTGTGCTGTTTCCTGAATACATGAGTGCGCCGCTGATGGGTTTGTTTAATGACAAGCATCCACCCGATGCCATTCGTGCTTTAGCAAGTTTTAGTGTTGCAATTCGTAATGGTCTGTTAGAAATGGCGATGTCTTACAATATTAATATTATTGCAGGATCATTACCAGAATACAGTAACCATGAATTATACAATGTGTCATGGCTGTTACGCCGCGATGGTACATTTGAAGCACAATACAAAATTCATGTTACTCCAGACGAAGTAAGCTGTTGGGGAGTACAAGGGGGAGACGCATTAAAAGTATTCGATACTGATTGTGGCAAAATTGCTATTTTGATTTGTTATGATGCCGAGTTTCCTGAACTGGCGCGATTAGCTTCCCTGCAAGGTGCGCAAATGATTTTTGTACCCTTTTGGACGGATACTAAAAATGCTTACCAGCGGGTTCGTTACTGTTCACAAGCGCGTGCCATTGAAAATGAATGTTTTGTGGCAATTACGGGCAGTGTCGGTAATTTACCTCATGCGGAAAACATGGACATTCAATATTCCCAATCCGCCATTTTTAGCCCTAGCGACTTTTCCTTTCCTCACGATGCTATTCTAGCCGAAGCCACGCCCAATACTGAAATGACACTAATTGCCGATGTTAATCTGGAATTATTAAAACAAGTGCGTACACGCGGAGCAACTCGTAACTTGGCTAATCGCCGAACAGATTTATATCGATTGGAGTGGTTTTAATCTATCCTTCAGAGGAAGATTAGTAGTGGGTTATAATGACAGTAATGACTGCCAGTCCTTTAAAGGATTGGCAGTCATGCAAAAGTAAAAACAACAGATTTAATCCACTACATTGCCCAGAGGACTTAATCGAACAGCAGATCATGGTCTGTCTAACAACAACTCGGTGCGCCATCGGCTTTATGCGCAGCACCTTTGGTATCTGCCGCAGGTCTTACTGCCCCCGAAGCATGACACCACGATTGCGGTGCGTGTTCTTGCGCAGGTTTAATGCCAATAAACTGATTATTATAGGCTTCGCTAGTCAGTAGATTAAAGCTACGCTCACACACTGCCATGCGTTGCCCGCGATAAAAAACATGGCCCTCATCATCATAAACTTTAGAAAAAGCCCCGCGATAAATGACCGCATGACCTTTATCTAAACAGGGTTCATTGTGCGGTTTGATAGCAGTAATGGTGACAGAACGAAATTCTATGCCTTCAACCACCTGCCACGCATGGCTTTCCCATTTATCATAAGTCACCGCTACAAACCCTGTGGCAACAAACGCCTGTAAAAACTCATGCTCCTGTAAAGCCCCTGAAATACAACCACTCCATAAATGCGCATCGGCTTTTAAATGCGCGGGTACAGGTTCATCACTAACAATATCAGAAATAGCAACCCGTCCACCTGCTTTAGTGACACGAAAAATTTCTTGAATCAATTGCGCTTTATCACTGTCATGCACCAAGTTGAGTACACAATTGGACACCACTAAATCGATTGAATTATCCGCAATTAACGGCGATTCCCTGCGCTGTTTTTCTTGCCACGCGCGTAGACGAATTATATCTTCCGCATTGGTAATGGGATGTTCGATTAGCTGTTGATTCAGGGCGGCTAAGTCCAGAGCTAAATCCTGAATTTGTCCTTTTACAAATTCAACGTTAGCTGAACCTATTTTTTCTGCCATCTCAACTTGATATTTTCTGGCTAAGGCGAGCATATCATCATTCATATCCACGCCGATGACTTTGCCCGTTTCGCCAACTAATTGTGCCGCCATATAACAAATTTTGCCTGATCCTGAACCTAAATCCAGAACCACATCGCCTTTCTGCACATAACGCGAGGGATCACCACAGCCATAATCTTTAGCAATAATTTCCTGCGGCAATAAAGCCAACAATTCACGATCATAATCCACAGGGCAGCATAAATCCGCTTGTATAGACTCTGCGCCTTGTGAATAACGCTGTAAAACACCTGTTTCTATCGTCATGTCATCTCCACACAAAAAGTTACACGTTAAATAAACTGTCGAGATATTCAAGACCTCGGCAGTTTGGGTGACTCAATATACGCTAAAAACTTACTCGTGTTCAGTCGCGCTTGTTTTTAGCTGACTGTCATTAAAGCCCCAGCTCACTTAACCCTAAATGATCATCTGGACGGCGACCTAGCGACCAGTGGAATTTTCGTTCAGTTTCTTTAATGGCTAAGTCATTAATGCAGGCGTAGCGATATTCCATCAAGCCCTGTTCATTAAATTGCCAATTTTCATTGCCATAAGACCGAAACCACTCGCCGTTGTCATCGTGCCATTCGTAGGCAAATCGGACGGCAATGCGGTTGCCTTGATATGCCCAGAGTTCTTTGATTAAACGGTATTCGTGTTCCTTTGCCCATTTGCGCGTGAGAAAGGCGATGATTTGTTCACGCCCAACGGGAAATTCAGTACGGTTACGCCATTGGCTATCTATGGTGTAAACCAAGGCGACACGCTCTGGATCGCGACCGTTCCAGCCATCTTCTGCCATGCGTACTTTTTGCGTTGCGGTTTCGTGGGTAAACGGTGGAACAGGAGGGCGTGCTTCTGGGATGGTGTTCATTTAAAATTCCTCAGTGATTGATAAAAAATAAGCGGTCATATATTAGACTGATTATTGGCTAATTGTTCAATTTGAGCTTTCAGCAGGCGATTTTCTTCAACTAAAGATGCTAATAGTTGTTCGACTTCTGCCTTTGAATAGCGCGGTGTGATATGTTGCGGACAATTCCATTCAATGGCTTCAATATGAATGATGATGCCGCGTTCAATATGCGCACGATAGGTTGGCACTTCGAGTTGTGCGATGAGTTCAGGATGGTCACGTTCGTGAATAATACGCGCTCTGCCCCATAATTTCAGTCGTCGCCGATTCGGATAGTCCATAAAAATAAGCGAGATACGTTCATCGGCGTTGATATTGCCAACACTTAAGTATTGCCGATTACCGCGAAAGTCAGCAAAACCAATCGTGCGCTCATTCAGCACCTTTAAAAAACCCATAGAACCGCCACGATGCTGCACATAAGGCCAGCCCGATTCGGAGACGGTCGCTTGGTAAAAACTATCGCGTTCGGCGATAAATTCAGCTTCACGTTCACCCAGTTCATTTCCTGCATTCTCTGACAACTCGAAACGGCGATTGGATTCTCGACTGCCATATAAGCTTTGCGCGGTTTTCACACTGGGGGTAAAAGTAATATCGGCAAATGCACTCGCCATGACTATTCTCCATTGGATACAGGTGATGCAATCCATCACCCGTGTCAATTAACAAATACCGTTTACGCGGCTATTTTTAGCACAACTTTTGGAAAGTCGATGTCAACGCGGCTGGCTTTACCAATGATGTTAGTCAAGACATTCATGCCGACGTGGGTGATAATTTCGACGATTTCCGCGTCGCTATAACCTGCATCTCGCGCTTCGATAATTTCGGCGGTAGTGACTTCACCCATGTTTTCAACCAGTGAACGGGCAAATCTTACAGCCACTGCGGCTTTTTCATCTTGGCTAGTGCCTGCACGATTAGCGGTGATTTCCTCTGTGCTTAAGCCCGCTTTGCGTCCGATGGCAGTATGTGCAGACAGGCAATATTCACAGGAATTTTTCTGTGCTAAGCCCAGTGCGATACGTTCACGCGTTTGTGGGTCTAAAGCCCCTTCACCAGCGATGCTATGCAGACCTAAAAAAGCGCGTAGCGCGGTGGGCGAATTTGCCAATATTTTTAAAAAGTTTGGCATCATGCCGAATTGTAACTGAATGGCATCCAATAAGGCTTTTTGTTCAGGGTTGGCAGTTTCGTTGGTAACAACATTAATTCGGCTCATGATAGTTCTCTCAATAATTCAATCAGTGTTTTCGCTTCACCCATTGTGTTGCGAGTGGGTTTAGTTTATAAAATTCCACTGGTAAGAAGAATAGCCATTTTCCACAAGATACTATTACGAAAACTGGAATGATAAATGGACAGATTATATTTAATGACGGTGTTTGTCGCGGTCGCAGAAGAGCAAAGTTTTGCAGCGGGTGCGCGGCGGTTAGGTATGTCACCACCCGCTGTAACGCGTGCTATAGCTGCATTGGAAGAGCGGCTGGGCGTTAAGTTATTAACACGAACCACCCGCTATGTGCGGGTCACTGATGCGGGGCAGCGTTATTTAGAAGATGCTCGACGGATTATTCTCGATGTAGATGAGGCGGATGAGTCGGCGGCAGGTATCAATGCACAGCCGCGTGGATATTTGGCAATGACCGCGCCAGTAACATTCGGTAGGATGTTTGTTATTCCCGCTATCGTTGATTATTTGCAACAGTATCCAGAAATGGAAGTGTCAGCGGTGCTGTTGGACAGGGTTGTCAATTTGCTGGAGGAAGGGCTTGATGTGGGTGTCCGCGTGGGCGAATTGCCTGATTCTAGCATGAAAGCGATTCGTGTCGGCACTATGCGGCGCGTAGTGTGCGCTTCACCCGCCTATCTGGCGCAGCACGGCACACCGAATAAACCGTCTGATTTAGCGAATCATATCGTGGTTGCTACTACTGCACTCTCCCAGCTGACAGAATGGAAATTTGCCCAAGGGTTAGCTGTCAAGGTTAAGCCTCGTTTAACCACAACGACGGTTGACTCAGTCATTCAAGCTGTTATACAAGGCATGGGTGTTACGCGGTTAATGAGCTATCAGATTGCGCCTTACCAAACACTAGGGCAGTTGCAAGCTGTATTGAGCGAATTCGAGCCTGAATCTATGCCCATTCACGTCATACACCGCGAGGGTCGCTATGCTTCTGCAAAAGTAAGATCCTTTGTTGATTTTATGGTTGCAAGGCTTAGGAGACTGTGAAATTATGAATACTTTCAAGCAAACTGCGTTATTAGACGCAACAATATTCGGTAGTCATAAACAGTGAGTGATTAAGAGAACCTCAATTGGTTACGAATATTGTC
>JBAXNR010000015.1:0-60209 GCA_037133675.1 Methylococcales bacterium | reverse complement strand
AAAAAACTAATTTTAACGCTTAAGCAAGTTAATTTTTTATGAGAAAGCCGTGCTGGTACAACAAGGATTGGAGGCGGCATTAAACCGAGCGAAAGCGAAGCGGGTTAAAAGCCGCCGTCTTGATGGTGAGAAAGAAGCTCACCTGATTGCGTTAACGTGTAGCGAGCCGCCCGAAGGCTATAGCCGATGGACATTGCGACTGCTGGGACAAACCATGGTCGAACTGGGTCATGTTGACAGCGTTTCGCCTGAAACGATTCGGCAAACGTTAAAAAAAACGAACTGAAACCGTGGCAAAACAAAGAGTGGTGCATTCCGCCCAAAGCCACTGCCGAGTTCGTCTGCGCGATGGAAGAAGTCCTTGAGATTTACCAACAGCCCTACGATGAAAAATATCCGTTGGTTTGTATGGATGAAAGTAGCAAACAGCAAATCAAAGAAACACGGACACCGATAGCCGCAAAGCCTGGGTCTGTGACTCGCTACGACACCGAATATGAACGTAATGGCGTGAGCTGTCTCTTTATGTTCTTTGAGCCGTTACAAGGCAAGCGCATAGTGAACGTGACTGACCGCAGAACGGCTGTGGATTGGGCAGTGCAAATCCGTGACTTAGTCGATGTCCACTATCCCCATGCGGAGCGCATTACCTTAGTGATGGACAACCTGAACACCCACGCAGGGGGCTTCTTTGTACAAAGCATTTGAACCACAAGAGACGCGAAGAATCCTTGAAAAACTGGCTATTCACTACACGCCAAAACATGGCAGTTGGCTGAATATGGCTGAAATAGAATTGAGCATCTTATCCCGTCAATGTCTGGATCGACGGATTCCAGATCAAGACACTTTAAAAAAAGAGCTGGTAGTATGGCAAAACAAGCGCAATACCATCGCATCCCCTATGGAATGGCGATTTACCACAGCGGATGCGAGGATAAAATTAAAAAAATTGTACCCGACAGTTTAAAATGGACTGACTACTAGGTCGCTTATTAAACATATTTGGCTAGATGTTGAAGGGCGGCGGATGTTTGGCTATGCCTAAATCTATATCTAGTGCCTACCCCGTGAAATCTGGAAGAGCCGAATTAATTCTAGCCCACAACGGCTTAACTTAATAGCCGTGTTTGCCTTGTTGAGTTAAAATAACGCTATTGTGAAATAACCAACCTATAAACTCAAGATATGAAAATTTTACTCGCTAACCCTCGTGGATTTTGTGCTGGTGTTGATCGTGCTATTGAAATAGTCGATCAAGCTATTGAAGCCTTTGGTGCGCCAATTTATGTGCGTCATGAAG
This sequence comes from Methylococcales bacterium, assembly GCA_037133675.1. GTDB lineage: Bacteria > Pseudomonadota > Gammaproteobacteria > Methylococcales > Methylomonadaceae > UBA4132. The sequence goes on along the minus strand of JBAXNR010000015.1, from coordinate 58,906 downwards.
TGGTACATAACCGCACGGTGGTCGATGGTTTGAAAGAAAAAGGCGCGATTTTTATTGAAGATTTAACTGATGTACCTGTCGGTTCTTATCTTATTTTTAGTGCGCATGGCGTGTCTAAACAAGTGCAGCAAGAAGCCAAAGAACGCAAATTGACAGTGTTTGATGCCACTTGTCCGTTAGTGACTAAAGTACATATTCAAGTCGCTAAACACGCTAAGTCAGACCGTGAGGTGATTCTTATCGGTCATGCGGGACATCCTGAAGTCGAAGGCACGATGGGGCAGTATGAAAAATGCACCGAAAATGGCGGTATTTATTTGGTAGAAACGCCAGCCGATGTGGAAAAATTGGTGGTGCATAATCCGAATAATTTGGCGTATGTGACCCAAACAACGCTGTCCATGACGGATACAAAAATTATGGTTGATGCCTTAAGATCGCGATTTATCTCAATTCAAGAGCAGAAAAAAGACGATATTTGTTATGCCACCCAAAATCGTCAGGACGCTGTTTATGAATTGGCTAAATCAGCAGAAATCATTCTTGTAGTTGGCTCACCTAATAGTTCAAACTCTAATCGTTTGCGTGAAATTGCAGAACAACTGGGTAGAACGGCGTATCTTATTGATACGGCAAAAGATATGCAGTTGGCTTGGTTTGAGGGAGTGAATACCGTGGGTGTGACCGCTGGTGCATCCGCACCCGAAGTATTAGTGCAAGAAGTGATTGAGCAGTTAAAATTATGGGGCGGTACAAGCACTGTTGAAATTCAAGGTATCGAAGAAAAAGTGGTGTTTTCGTTACCTAAAGGCTTGAAAAAAAACGCAGAGCTACATGGCTCACTCTGAACTTGAATCTATCCGCTTAGATAAATGGTTGTGGGCATCGCGGTTTTTTAAAACGCGCTCGCTGGCTTCTGATGCGATAGGCGGCGGTAAAATTCATGTGAATGAACAGCGCGTCAAACCCAGCAAAGAAGTAAAAATCGGCGCGGTATTGTCTATCAGCAAAGACGGTTTACGCTGGCAAGTCACTATTACCGCGCTTAGCTCACAACGCCGCGCTGCTAAAGACGCGGTGTTAATGTATCAGGAAGATACTGAAAGCTTAGCTAAACGTGAGCAACAAATTTTGGTATTGCGTGAACAACGAGCATTGTCGGGTTTTACCCCCCCCGAACACAAGCCGAATAAAAAAGATCGGCGATTAATACACAGCTTTAAACAAGGCTAATGAAGCCCCAATCTTGGTTTGCACTGATGTGGGCTTGTATTTCTCCAAGACAATGATATATTGCCTAGCTAGCCGTATATCATGGTGCATGATCAGAGTTTGTATGCGGGCTGAGACAAAAAGTCTGTAACGTAGATAAAACCCATGTACTGACAACTTAAGACTGAATGGGGTATCCAAGTGCTTCCCGATGGGGAAAGATGCTGTACGAACAAACGGAGTAAAAGAGAGATGAATGTTATAGGTATTGATGTAAGCAAAGGGCGTTGGTGCATGAATAAAGTCATTTGCAATCAATGTGTTACGCCGTTTATTTATGATGTTTTTAGTAAAAAACGGCTGTTTTTCATCAAAAACCATCAACCCAATAAATATAACCCTTTGATTTATTTGTATTTTATTCATGCACCAACGCCTAAGCAAAGCTGGATTGTGCATGGTTTAAAGAAGACAACAAAGTCAAAACGAAAGCTTGAAAGCTGGAAAGAGCTTGTCAGTTGGGAAAATGAAAATAAATACAATTAAATCAGTGAGTTGCGCAAATAATGGGAGCAACTGGTACACTCATGAAAACATGGCGACTTGGTTGCATGATAGCGGTGCGAATGTGTCTATCGCCAATCCTGCCCACGTTAAATATTATGCCCAAAGTTTAGGAGGACGGACAAAAAACGACAAAAACGCGGTATGGCGTAAAAGAACATCCCATGCTCTGGCATCCTGCACCACAGGAGATGAGAAAAGCCTTACTGACGCGCTTGGATGCCGTTGAAAAAGACTTGCAACGCGAACAAAATCGCCATGAAAAAATCCTCGTCAGCGATACCCCCCCGCTGTGCTGGCTTCTATCAAACAAATGATTGAACATCGGGAGACCGAACAGAAAACGCTGGAGAAACTGATTGACGACCACATTAAAGCGCACAAAAACCTGAAAAAAAATAAAGTCTTACTGGAAACCATCCTAGGTATTGGCAATGTCACAACGGATGCTCATGGTACTGGGTACGCATCACTTCAAGGATGCCCACCAATGTGCAGCTTATCTGGGTCTCGTTCCCGTACAAAAAGAATCAGGCAGTGGTATCAGAGGACGATCCCAACTGGCTAAAAACGGTAATAAAACAGTTCGCGCCAAGTTGTACATGGCAACCGTGACCGCAACTCGCTATAACCCTGACATTAAAGCCTAATATGAAAGGCTAACCAAAAAAGGTAAAAGTAAAATGTCCGCACTCGGCGCGGCAATGCGAAAACTGGTACAGATTTGTTTTGGTGTCTTTAAACACCAACTACCCTATCAACCACAATCGGCTTAATTTTCCGCTTGTGTTTGATTTGGAGAGATGGTATCTACTTGCTTCGGTACGGTGTGCCAATAGAATAAAGCAAGATTCATAACGATTAAACATCAAGCAAAGCTTGAGATGAGAAAGCCGTGGTATCCCACCAACTATGCGTGTGGGTACAGCATCGATAGTCCTTCAAATCTATCTGAATACGCGTAAAAAACGCTCTTTTTTAGTGCTATTTTTACAGTTGGCATTAACTTGGTGCAAAATAATACGGCATTATTACTGTCAAAAAATAATCGGCATTCTACTCCGATTTGATTCAAAAACCGTATAGTTGCCATTTCAGCACGGATAACATCCCTTCAAGGGATGTTATCCGTTATCTGCAATAAAAAGTGTACGTTTTCTAGCTAGGAAAGGAGTATTTAACTCCCCCAGTTAGCGAATTAAAGTATCAATTTACCCTGCAAAACTCTATATCCAGCGCAATATCAATGTTGGCACAACATCTGCTTTGATTTGCCTAATTAGGCAGTTATTACTGGAAAATCGACGCATTGCATACTATGGAACTGAATAATCCGCACGACAAACTTGATGCTTACTATCAGCAAGTACAAAACGTCATCCTTAACAAGCAAGATTGGGTTAGTGGCTTATTGCCTGCGAGTACGGCTGTTAATGTGCATGGTAACTATACCGATGCGTGGGTAAGAGACAATGTTTACAGTATTCTTGCTGCATGGGGATTAGCACTGGCTTATCGGCGAGTTGATGAAAATCAGGGGAAAACTTATCTTCTGGAGCAAAGTGTCGTTAAGTTAATGCGCGGCTTATTAACTGCCATGATGCGCCAAGCTCCAAAAGTTGAAAAATTCAAACAATCCCAACATCCCATAGACGCATTACACGCTAAATACGACACAAAATCTGGCGGGGTTGTGGTTGGTGATGATGAATGGGGACATTTACAACTCGATGCTACCTCGTTATTTTTGTTGATGTTGGCACAAATGACTGCATCGGGTTTGCGTATTGTTTTTACCATTGATGAAGTCAATTTTGTCCAAAATCTGGTGCATTACATCAGTCGAACTTATCGCACCCCTGATTATGGTATCTGGGAGCGCGGCAATAAAATTAATCACGGTATTGCTGAATTAAATGCCAGTTCGGTGGGTATGGCAAAAGCAGCATTGGAAGCTCTGTCTGGGTTTAATTTATTTGGCAAAGATGGCGGACAAGCTTCTGTTATTCATGTCATTAGTGATGATATTGCCCGCACGCGTATTGCCTTGGAATCATTGTTACCTAGGGAATCCGTTTCTAAAGAGACTGATGCCGCCATACTCAGTATTACGGGATTTCCTGCTTTCGCGGTAGACAATCAGCATTTACGCGCCAAAACTGAAGCCATTATTTGCGAAAAATTGCAAGGGCAATATGGTTGTAAGCGTTTTTTATTAGATGGACACCAAACCGCTATCGAAGATAATCACCGTCAATATTATGATCCGCATGAATTAAAGCAATTCATGGCTATTGAATGTGAATGGCCATTATTTTTTACTTATTTACTGCTCAATAATTTATGTACTGGCGATATGGAAGTGGCGATGGCTTACCGTACCAAGCTAGAAGGTTTGTTGGTTGAGCAAAACGGTGAACGCTTATTACCTGAATTGTATAGCGTACCCGTCGATTTGATTGGTGCTGAAAAAGCCAATCCACGCAGTCAACAACGTGTTCCCAATGAAAATATTCCTTTGGTGTGGGCGCAAAGTCTTTTTATACTGGGCTGTCTTATTCAAGATGGTTTACTTGAAATTTCTGACATAGATCCTTTAGGGCGGCATAAAGTCGTTAAAAAAAATCAGGATTACACGTTACAAATTCAGTTATTGGCTCAGGACGAAGCGGTACAAAACCACTTAATGAAATACGGCGTTGCCTCGCAAACGCTGGCTGAAATCGCTCCTATTCAAATAAGAGAAGCCAGTGAACTTGCCGAGGCTTACACTCATGTTGGCAGAAATGATCGTATTGGTTTAACAGGCAGACCTTTACGGCAGTTGCGCACGCTGGCAACCTCAAAAATGTACATTTTAGCGGGTGAAAAGCTGTTGTTTTTGCCGCAATGCCTTAATCAAAAAGGTTTTTATCTGGCAATGGATAATCGTTTATTGATTCAACGTTTACGTCTGGAGCTGTCTTATATTTACAATCATTGGGATAGAGCGGGCAATCCGTTGCTTATCATCAATATAAAATACAATATGTTGGATAGCCATCACCGTGAAATGCTTATTGGCTTTATCAAAGAATTGCAGCAAGGTGTTACCCAAGGTATTCCAGTGCAACTTGGAACAGTGTTAGATTTTGCGGCAAGCGCGAGTCACGAAAAAATTAATTATTTGCATGATTTTCGGTTTTCCGAAGCCTCTTGGCAAGAAACTGAACGTCCATTTTTTCAACTATTGCCGACAAATAACAACGAACCAGCCCCATTGGATAACGTGTTATTAACGGAATGGGAAAATAGTAACGATGAAAGTCTTATTCATCAATTAAAAACCAACGCCAATCTTTACGCTCAACTAGAAGTATTAAGCTTGCTGAGTTTTCGTCATAATCTTGACTTCAACACTGGCTTAGCAAATGCAAGTGTGCGTGACTTATTGGAAGAAATTTATGAACGCGCAGGCGATCAACACGCGTGGACGATTGTCAGACGGTGCGCGGGATTGCTGGGCAAATACGATATAAATCTGGAACAAGCGGCTACTGAAATACTGGTGCGTCAACACGCCCTGACTTTAGGTCGTGCTTACAGCAGTCAAGCAACCTTGACACGCCCTGCCGATTCTTCAGAAATTTTATACATTATTCGAAATTGTAATAATCACGATGTCAGTGAACACATTATTATTCAAGAATTGACCATCTATCTGGGGATGTTAATCAAATCTGCGCCAGAATTATTCACTGATATGCACACGGTGCGCGTGGGGCATATCCTACAATTGATTATCGTCAGACAACAACGCCAATCAAATTGCGCAACATTGGAACTCGCGTTTAACAAAATTCTGTCGCTACCGCCTTATCAATTGTTTCAAAAGGTCAAAGAAACATTGGAAGATTACAGCAATACCGAAGATCAATTGACTATAGCTGAAACCTTGCATTATGAAGGTGATTGCCTTGAGCTTGGTAGTGCGCGGTTTTCAAAAAGTATCAATCCAAAAGGTCGGCGGCAAATCAAAGATTGGTACGCATGGCGCGAACAGCAAGGCAGTGTTGGCAGAGAAAACAATGCCTTTTATGCCAGTGTGTGGGATATTCTGCACCACTGCAAAGGGCTGACTATCGGCGAAAAGTTCAATAGCAATAATCGATTGGATAGCGAGAACACGCTGTCACAATCAACAGCGGGTGAGCAAAGTTTCAAGTTGCACGTCAACCATTTGCTGAACAAAATTCAAGCCCCTGCCCATCGCCAATTAACAGTAGAAGCTCTCAAAGCGATGGCTTCTATTTTTCGTGCCAATGCCTCATTGCATATTGACGATACTTTATTCACCGACATCATTATTAATCATGCAGTACGAATTAATTGGGTACAATCACATTCTGAACATACAAAAAATTACGAAGCCTCTGAATCCTTAGCGTGGCAAGCATTTTATTTTGAGCCACCCCATAAAGTTGCTAATGGTATTCTGGACGCTTTACTGCATTTACTCGACAATAATGAAAGGGCTTAATCGTGATACTAGCAGGCGACATAGGGGGAACAAAAACCGTATTATCCATTTTAACCAGAGATGCTAACGGCTCACTGATCTGTTTACAGGAACAAAGCTACGCCAGTCAACAGTACCAAGAATTTGATGATATTTTGACTGCTTTTTTACCTGCTGATACACCCATCACATCAGCGTGTTTTGGAGTTGCAGGACCTGTTGTTAATCAACGTTGCCAAACGACTAATTTGCCGTGGTTGCTAGACACTAAAGCACTCCAAAAAAAACTAAACACCCCCAAAGTAAAACTGATGAATGATCTGGAAGCAATGGCATTAGGTATGTTATATCTGCCTAAAAATGATCTGATTGAGTTAAATCCTAATGCCCAAATTCAACAAGGCAATATCGCCGTCATTGCGGCAGGAACAGGTTTAGGTGAAGCCATTTTATATTGGGATGGCAATAAACATTATCCGATGGCAACCGAAGGGGGGCATACCGATTTTGCAGCTCAAAATGCCCAACAAGATTTGCTGTTAGCCTATCTTAGAAAAATCTATCCAGATCACGTCAGTTGTGAGCGAGTCATATCGGGTATTGGTTTTAGTCATCTGTATGATTTTCTGTGTGAACAAGGTGTTGCACCGCCTTGTCTTAATGTACCTGAATTAAATGGTGACATTGACAGAAACGCCGTTATTTCTCAACGTGGTGTTGCGGGTGAAGACTTATTATGCACCGAAGTAGTCAGACTTTTTGTTCAGTTGTATGGCGCGGAAACAAGCAATTTAGCATTAAAGTCATTGGCAACAGGTGGCGTTTTTATCGGCGGCGGTATAGGCGCGAAAATATTACCCGCCATGCAAGATGGTCATTTTATAAACGCTTTTAAAGCGAAGGGACGGTTTCTACCTTTGTTGGATAAAGTGTCGGTTAAATTATCACTAAACCCGCGTACTCCCTTAATTGGTGCGATTAATTATTTTGATTTATGAAAATCAAGCTTTCCTTCACCGTCTATCGTTAATAAAAAGCCGTATTTTGTGTGGGTATGAATTCATTCACAGTTGAATGAATTCGAACTCACAGCACAATGACAATCCTTAAACGGTAGATAGTGAAATTTCTACCCTCACAAAACCATAAAAAGCCCTAAATTGGTGCAGTTTTACTAAAACAAGCTTATTCGGTGCAGTAACTGCTTTTAGCAATGCTATTTTAGTCTCAAAATACAGATTTTTTTATGGCATATCTTTTGCTAAATACTTAAGCATGAACACGAAAAATATTTTAACGAACGACTCTTGCATAATAATTCAGCATGAACACGAAACTTTTAAATAAATATTTTAACGAAATGTATGCCGATAATGGTGAGGTTCGTGAGATTTACGAAATCTACACTCGCTGGCTAAAAGAATTACCGAATGGAACGTTGGAACGCAGAAACGCAGAAGCTGAATTATTGTTTCGACGACTAGGCATCACTTTTGCAGTTTACGGTGAAAGTAATGGTGGCGAGCGACTCATTCCTTTTGATATTGTGCCACGCATTTTTGGTGCGACAGAATGGCAGCGGTTGGAAAAAGGTCTCAAACAACGGGTACGCGCTCTGAATGCCTTCCTGCATGATATTTATCACGGTCAGGAAATTATCAAAGCGGGCGTTATTAGCGCACATCAAGTGCTGGACAACGTGCTGTATCGCCCTGAAATGAAAGGTATCAATTTACCAAATCAGGTTTATGCGCATATTGCTGGAATCGATTTGGTGCGGGTTGCGGAAAACGATTTTTATGTGTTGGAAGACAATCTGCGTACACCGTCTGGGGTTTCCTATATGCTGGAAAACCGCAAAACCATGATGCGCTTATTTCCTGAACTGTTTGTCAAACATACCGTCGAGCCAGTAGAGCATTATCCACAAATGCTACTCGACACTTTACGCGAAGCCGCGCCACCGAATGTCTCCTATCCAACTATCGTGGTAATGACACCAGGTGCCTATAATAGTGCCTATTTTGAACACGCTTTTCTCGCCAGTCAGATGGGTGTGGAACTGGTTGAAGGTCAAGATATGTTTGTGCATCAACAAAAAGTGTATATGCACACCACCGAAGGCCCGCAACAAGTCCACGTTATTTATCGGCGTGTGGATGATGATTTTATCGATCCAAGGGTGTTTCGTTCCGATTCAAATCTGGGTGTACCTGGTTTGATGGATGCCTATTGTAGTGGTAATGTTGCGCTGGCAAATGGCGTGGGTACTGGGGTAGCGGATGACAAATCCACCTACTTATTTGTACCCGAAATGATCCGTTTTTATCTTGGTGAAGAGCCGCTACTCTCTAACGTACCAACATGGCGGTTAAGCGAACCTGACGATTTAAAATATGTACTTGATCATTTACCAGAATTAGTGATTAAAGAAGTGCAAGGCTCTGGCGGCTACGGTATGTTGATTGGTCCAACTAGCTCTAAGGAAGAAATAAAAACCTATAAACAGCGCATATTGGCAGAACCTGCCAAATTTATTGCTCAACCTACGTTGGCATTATCAGCCTGTCCCACCTTAGTGGAATCAGGTGTTGCACCCCGCCATGTTGATTTAAGACCCTTCGTATTATCTGGCAAAGAAATCCGTTTAGTGCCAGGTGGATTAACACGAGTGGCACTTAGCGAAGGCTCGCTGGTGGTTAATTCATCGCAGGGCGGCGGTACTAAAGACACTTGGGTATTGGAGGACTAAATCATGCTATCTCGCACTGCTGATAATTTATTTTGGATGGCACGTCATATTGAACGCGCCGAAAACACTGCCCGCGTGTTAGACGTGGCGCATCGTACTTCGCTGTTACCGCTGGATATTGAAGGTACGGATGCTTATTTATGGTTCGCGCTACTGAATATCACAGGTTGCGCTACCAGCTACGAAGCCAAGCACGGCTTAGCTAAGGCAGATAGCGTCACTCGTTATATGGCATTGAGTCCTGACAATCCTGCCAGTATTTATAATTGCCTGTGGCTTGCCCGCGAAAATGCGCGGTCAGTGCGTGGTGCGATTACCTCAGAAATGTGGGAAGTCATCAACGACACTTGGCTGGAACTCAATAACCTGTCAGGGAATATGGATTACGAAAAATTGCAAGATTTTTTCGACTGGGTTAAAAATCGCTCACACCTGTTTCGAGGCGTGACCTTAGGCACAATACGCAAAGACATCGCTTTGAGCTTTATTAAACTAGGTACTTTTCTTGAACGTGCTGACAACACCGCCCGCATATTGGATGTGAAATATCATATTTTGTTGCCCAGCGTGAACGATGTCGGTGGTGCAGCAGATTATTATCAATGGGGTTCATTGTTAAAATCGGTCAGTGCATTTGAAGCGTATCGTAAAGTCTATCGTGATGTTATTTCGCCGTTGCGCGTCAGTGAATTGCTGATTCTCAGAGAAGATATGCCGCGCTCATTACACGCTTGCCTGAATGAAGTGGAAGCCGCCTTGATTGAAATTAACGGCACATCAGGTCATGAAGCACGCCGTATGGCTGGCGAACAACACGCTGCCCTGCATTTTGGTCGTATCGAAGATGTGTTCAAGCAAGGTTTGCACGAATATATCACTGATTTTTTACAAAATACCGCTTTGTTAAGCAGAGAAATTCGTGAAGCTTATTTAGCACGCCGTGACACAATATTGATTCGATAAGATACCTTAGCGATAGTCACCAATGAACGGCAAGTAAAAATTTAAATCCTGCACAATTGCACCGCGCTGAGTCACCAAAGCAGAAGCAAAATTCTGCGCTCTGTCCATCGTCAGAGTGAGTGACCAGCCGCGTTGTAAACCCAACAATAACACTGCCGCAAACGCATCACCTGCCCCTACTGTATCAACAACGTCTAGCTGTATATTAGGCTTTACATGAATATACTCACCCGAATGAGTCAGTGCTGTCGCGCCATTTTCACCATCAGTCACTACTAACACCTGCAAATTATGTTTCGCTAAAAAGCTTTCCATTGCTTGGTCGAAACGATAGGAGGAGGATTCTAACTGTATTAATTCCTCCATATTCAGCTTTACCCAATCGGCGTTATGCACTAACTGGTGAGTTTCGCTAAGTTGCCACCACGGAGTGCGTAAATTAACATCGACAAACACTTTGCCATGATGGCTATTTTTTAATGTTTCAAGTGTGCGTGCTGAACTAGAATGGCGCAATGCTAATGTGCCGTGATAAATAATCGAATAGGGCGTAGCTAAATCCAGTTGATCCGTAGCAATAAAATCATAAGCCTGATTAGGCATAATGTCGTAGTGCGGTTCGCCGTTTTTGTCAAAATGAATTTGTACCACACCTGTGGGATGCTCAGTATCGGTTTGCAATTTCTTTAATGTCATCCCCCAAGTCTGCATCGCGTGTTTAATATATTCCGCGTTAGCATCACACCCTACTCGACTGATAAAACACGGTTTCAATCCAAAGGCTTGAAGATGCCACGCAACATTAAACGGTGCGCCACCTAATACTTGTTGACCATCGGGAAATTGGTCAAACAACACTTCGCCAAATAGAGCAATTTGTTTATCGTTCATCTGCTGTTCTCATAAAGAAAGTTATTTTTAGCCACATTCTAAGCCTCGACTAGGATAATCGTCATTATGCAGGAGTGCTTGAAAAAACATTATTCGATAAAATCTCACAGGCTTGTTGAATCGCTCGATGCCACGCCATACCAATAACTTCGGCATAATCAGGAAAACGTTGTTGAAAGGTGTTGACGCTGTAAGCATTTTTTTCTAATTCACGCATCATAGCCTGCACCGCTTCAAACGTTGCGAATGCCTGCATACTGGTCATGAACGCATCGACAAAAACTTGTTTTACCATTGGGTTTGCCAGTGCTTGGGTCGTTGCTTCGTTTGTCATTTTTCTTAATGCAGTTTCAGTTTCAAAATAATGCAGCATTTTTGCTTCTTCATTATACAAGGCTTTCATTTGTAGAAATTCTTTGCTGGCTATGCGCTGACCGATAGGTGATTGTCCAAATAGCTTTAACAAATATGGCAACAATTCCAACAAGGTGATAACGCCTGAAATCAGCTAACGCTTATGTTGTGCTTCGGGGCTGGTTGCCATTAAATGTTCCATGACAATTGCTGACGCGGCGATGACAAATTTTGCTGCACTTTATTTGGCAGCATTTCTAATAAATGCTGATTAATCGCGTCTCTACAAAATTTGTGCTTAAAAAGCCTTAGCAGGTGGAAATAAAGCGTATCTGGGGGTTTTTGAGTTCATTCGTAATGTTAGAAAATGTGGACAGGCTTTGTTAGAGCCTCTTTTGTGCCTTTTATTGCAACCCAAAATATGTCCTCAAAACACGATATGAGCTTTAATTTTTACAGAAAAACCACGCTATTGCTATTTTTAATGGTGTCTGAGTAGTAGATTAAATCTATTGTTTTTACTTTTGAGCATGACTGCCAGTCATTAAATCGCTATAAACCAGCTTTACCCACTACACACTTACATTACCTAAGCTCTTAAAGTAAACGTCACTGGACCATTATTAATCAGAGCTACCTGCATATCTGCACCAAATTTACCAAACTGGACAGTCGGATAAATATTAATAGCCAGTTGCTGTAGATAACTAAACATCTGTAGTCCATGCTCAGGGGGGGCGGCTGAAGTAAAACTGGGGCGATTGCCTTTGTCGGTATTTGCCGCTAAGGTGAATTGTGGCACTAACAATAAGCCGCCATTAATGTCTCGCAAGCTCAAATTCATTTTATCTTGTTCATCAACAAAAATTCGATAGTTAAGAATACGTTCTAGCAAACGCTCGGCTTCTTTTACGCTATCGTTTTTTTCCACCGCAACCAATGCCAGTATGCCAGTGTCTATTTTACCGATGTCTTGGAGATTCACTGTGACTTTAGCTTCTGTCACCCGTTGAATAATGCTAATCATGGTTGGGTTACTGATTTAATAACGGGTTTAAAATTTGAATTTGTCGTAGGGTTGTTGGTCGGTTTATAAGGATCTACTGATTTAATAACAGGCTTGAAATCTGAGTGTACAAATTTTTGAACTTTGGCATTAATTGCAGTATGCTCAGCCATTTTAGCATCGGTCACTGTGTTATCTAAATCGTCAGTGATGACTTGCGGGTTGGGTTTATCGCTAGGTTTAGGCTCTAAACTTACAGTTGGCTTGTCAATGCTAGGATTAATGATTGTGGGGGTAGATGGAGATGGCTCAGAAAAACTTACAGGAGGCTCGACTTTATTCGATTTAATCACCAAGTTTGGTACAGGTTTTGTCGTTTTTTTGGCATTATTAATATTAATAACGGGTTCGGCGATTATTTCTTGTGTTGAGTCTGCTACTAGCCAGCTATTTAATTTTGCTAATTCTTCAACATCTAAACGCCCAGCCTGTCTTAATAGGTTATTACGCGCTTTAAAGTAACGATAGCGTGCTTGACGTTGAATTTTGCGTGACTCGGATAGTTGTTTTTCGGCACTGAGCAAGTCTACGATAGTCACTACGCCTAATTCATAGCCTTTTTCCATCGCTAATTTAGCTTTTTCGTTAGCCTCTAATTGACGGTCAGTGGCTAGGGTACGCGCTGGCGATGTTGCCATGTCAAGATAGGAAGCGCGGATTATTTTTTCAAGCTCGCGTAGTTTTTGTTCGAGTTGGCTAGAACTTAGTCCTTTACGTCCTTCTGCCTCAGTGATTCTTGCACTGGTTGTGCCACCTTCATAAAGTGGCATTGTAAGGTCAACGCCGAGTGTACCGACTGTGTAGGCTGGGGTTTGCTGGTTATTGTAAGAAGTATTACTGTAATTGCCCGATGCTTGTAATTCAACACGCGGCAGATGACCTGCTCGGTAAGCAGAAATACTTTGATCGGCAGACTCAACGGCACGTTTGAGTGAGTTGATGTCTGGATTATTGCGCCCTAACTGCTCTACCCAGCTATCAACGCTACCCTCGGGTACTGGTTGCGTAGTATCTAAACGCACGGGTTTAATATCAGTCACTGCATCGCCTGTGAGTTCGCGTAATTTTTCTAAGGCGATATTAGCGTCATTTTTGCTGTCTATAAGATTGGTGCGTAGCGTTTCGACGCGTGCTTGTAGCTCGTATAAATCAGTAACCGATGCCATTTGTCGATCAGTCATGGATTTAACACGGGTGAGTTGTTTTTCAGTCGAACCCAGTTCCGCGCTGATAATCTCAATCTTATCCGCTGCTTCTAAGGCATCCACATAACGATCAACGAGATCGAAAATAAGCTGTTGATGCGCGGCAACTAGGTTTTCTTCACCTTGTGCCGTTCGTAATTGCTGACTTTTCATCAGTAAATAAGATTGAAGATCAAATAATGGCTGGCGTACGCTAAACCCACCGCGTGTACCAGGGTACTGGGTTCCACTTTTGGTTTCATATTTTAAGCTGTTACCTGAATAATTACCTGTCAATACCGCTTGCGGTAGTAATTTACCAAAGGCTTGATCTTCTTGAGCGCGAATAATGTCCAAGGAAAATTGACTGCCTTTTAGTTCTGGTGAGGCAAGTAATGCGCGTTGGTAAAGCGACAGTAGATTATCTGCGGTGCTTGATAAGCTAAAGGTCAAACTGATTAATGCCAAGATCAATCGGCGCATAGTTAATCCTCATTAAATGAGCGAGCGAAAATATTGCTGAGGGGTTTCATTAAATACTGAAAGAAAGTGCGATCGCCTGTATTAATCAATACTTCGGCAGGCATACCAGGAACTAGCACTAAGTCATTTTTGCGTAAATCTTCCAAACCGTATTTATCGACTTCAACCCGCCCAAGATAAAAACTGGTTTTTTTTTGTTCATCACTGAGTAGGTCTGCGGACACTGTAATCAATTTACCATTTATTTTAAGTGTTTTGGCACTTTTAAACGCACTAAATCGAATTTCTGTTTGTTGTCCAATATGAATTCTATCAATATCCATTGGTGAAACTTGCGCTTCAACAATCAGTTTTTCTTGTTGCGGTACAATATCAAGTAAATGCCCTCCTGGTGGAATCACAGCACCAAGGGTATGCACTGTTAAGCCAAGAATCATACCTGCATCAGGTGATTTGATGATGGTACGCTGTACAGTATCGGTCAACCATTGGGTTTTTTCACGCAATTCTGAGATTTCAGTTTGAACTTTACTGAGTTCTTCAACTACTTCACGTTGAAAATCTTTGTCAATTTGCAGAATTTTCAGTGATATTTCACTAATTTGGGTTTGCGCAGTGGCAATATTAGCAACAAAGTCTCCTTTATCTCCTTCTGATTCTGCTAACCGTCGTTCCAATTCGGCAACTTTTTGTTTCTCAATATAGCCTTCTTTAAGCATGGCGCGAAAGTCAGTTAATTCTTTGTTTAACGAGTACGATAGCGTGACACGGCTGGTCATTTGGGCTTTAATGCCTTCGATTTTGGCGAGTAATTGTTGGCGTTGTTCTTTTAAAATAGCAATTTCGCCATTACGCGATTGTTTACGCACAGTAAAGGATTGATCTTGAACATGGATATTTTCTTGTATGCGCGGTTCGTTACTTACCTTTTTTAAATCATCAGGATAGGTAATCAAGGCTTTGCCATCGCGTTCTGCGATTAAGCGTGCTTCACGCGCCAAGTCAGAAAATAATTGACCACGCAGAGTTTCTAATTGCGCTTTGGAAGAGGTATCATCAAGTTCCACCAACACCTGTCCCTTCTCAACATTATCGCCATCACGCACATGCAGGGCTTTAACGATACCGCCTTCTAAATGCTGGACAGTTTTGCGATAGCCTTCAACAGTCACACTTCCAGGTGCCAATACCGCACTGCCTAAGGGGGCGAAATAAGACCACACACCAAAGCCACCAAACACAATGAAAATCAGCGTGTAACCAAGTTGCCGAATGGGGCGATCATCGGCAAATTGTTCAATATCTTGTTGTTCTAAATCCCTAGGTTTTGCTTTAAACAAACTCATGCAGGTTTACCTTGTGCGGGTTGTGCAGGATGTTGATTCAATTTTGCTAACACCTCATCTCTTGGTCCATCCAATACTAACGCTCCCTCATTTAATACCATAATCCTATCCACAATACTCAAAATACCGACCCTATGGGTGATAGCAATCACCGTGCATTTACGTTGTTTCAGTTTTAACAGAGCTTGCGCCAATGCTTGCTCGCCTAAATCGTCCAAATTGGAATTCGGTTCGTCTAATATCACTAATACGGGATTGCCATATAACGCCCGCGCTAAACCAATTCGTTGACGTTGACCTGCGGATAATGCACCGCCACCGCCGCCAATTTCAGTATCATAACCTTGTGGCAAGCGTAAAATCATTTCATGTACTCCTGCGGCAACTGCCGCATCTACTACATGATTTGCATCCACCTCACCAAATCTGGCGATATTTTCAGCAATCGTACCATCAAACAGCTCTATATCTTGTGGTAAATAACCAATATAAGGACCAACTAAACGTCGCTCACCCTGCATGACATCCGCACCATCCAAACGAATCGCTCCACTGGCAACAGGCCAAATACCTAATAACGCCCGTGCTAACGTTGATTTACCTGAAGCACTCGCGCCTATCAATGCCACAGAAGTTCCCGCTTCAATGGAAAAATTAAGCCCCTTAAGTATTGCCACTTTAGAACCAGGTGGCGCGACTACCGCTTGTTCAGCGCGTAATGCTCCCTTTGGTATGGGTAACGGCATTCTGTCTGTTTCGGGAGGAAAATTCGCTAATAAGGCATTGAGTCGCCCATAAGCGATACGCGCCACTAAAAATTGCTTCCAGCTAGCAATCATTATATCGATAGGGGCTAACGCGCGACCTAACAAAATAGAGCCACCAATCAACAAACCTGGGCTAATTTGTTTGTTAATTGCTAACCACGCACCTAAGCCTAACACCAGAGACTGTATCGTAACACGATAAGTTTTTGATAAAGAAGAAATTAACCCGCCTTTCTCACTCGCCAAGGATTGTAGAATAAGTAGTTTTTTTTGTTTTATTTTCCAGCGTGCCATTAGGTAAGGTAGCATCCCCATCGCATGAACTACCTCTGCATTACGCAAATTACGCGCAGTGCTATTAGAGTTTTCCACCGCCACCTGATTGGCTTCTTCTAAATCATCATGAGTTGCACGCTCATTCCAAATTGCCAATAAAATCAATATTATAGCGGAAATAATAGCAACTATGCCAAACCAAAAATGAAATAAAAACAATAAAGCGATATAAATTGGCAACCACGGCGCGTCAAAAAAAGCGAACAAACCGTTACCCGTCAAAAACTGTCGTAATGCCAGCAAATCGCTTAATGGTTGCGCACTGGATTTTCCACTGCTTACGATCGCTTGGCGAAACAACACGTTATAAAGCCGTTCATTCAGCAATAAATCAAAGCGGGTACTAACCCGAATCAACACTTGCGAACGTATCCACTCCAACGCGCCGAGCATGGCGAACAACAATACCGCCAGCACAGTCAGCATTAATAAAGTAGAGACGCTATTACTACCCAAGACACGATCATAAACCTGCATCATATAGATGGAAGGAAACAGCATTAACATATTAATGAAAAAACTAAAAAACGCAGCGGATTTAAACGAATCGCGGCAATGATAAATAGCTTGGGCAAGTTCTGAACGGGTCAAACGCATAAATATAAATTCCGAGTAATAAAAAGCAAAACCCATAAGGCTTGCTGTGTGGCAATTTTACAGGGAGTGTGGATTTAAGCAATCCATATTGAATTGGTGGCTAAGCCTGATGTGCTGAGGAACGAATGCGTTCGTTCTAGTGAACTGACGCGAATGATGCGCCTCCTATCGTCGGTACATACTATTGAACTGTTGTATTTGTTGGGTAGAAGACGTTAGAGTAATGTAAGATTAAATTTGTTAGTTACCTTATGGTGTCATTATTGATACCGTTTTCACATCTTAATGGTGTAGGGGATTATCAGTGTCTATTGACAAAATTATTATTCAGATGCGGCAATCTCCCAATAATGTAGATTTTGAGGATTTGGTCAAAGTTTGTACGGCAAAATTTGGTGAGCCTAGAACAGGCTTTTAGTGGTATTACGCAATTAGTTTTGGATGTAATAGTAGATATGCAACAAAGTGGTGAAGAAGAACAAATACCAACGCCTTTAGCTGAAAAAAAGTATAGCGGCGAGTTTAGAGTTCGGATTCCATCTGAAGTACACAGAGCATTAGCAATACAAGCCGCAGAACAACGTATTAGTTTAAATAGGCTAGTCAGTGCAAGATTGACTGGTTGACTTAATGGCAGTTTTGTAAGTTGATCTGGCGATAGCCAACCCAGCAAACCCGTGTATTGTGTGTTATGTTGGGTTGCCAAAAAGCGGCAGTTCAACCTTGCATCTACCCCGTTAGTTTTTTGTTTAGAATGAATTCAAGTTTTTTTGATAAGCAAGCAGGTAACAAATTAAGTTGCGTAAAGCGCGTTAGCGAATTCTTACTCAAAATGCTATCGTGTTACCTATTATTCATTTTAGCTAGTATTCACCATGACTGACTCCCCGCAAAAAACTTTATGCCTTGTTGATGGTTCATCCTTTTTATTTCGCGCTTATCATGCTGTGCCGCCGTTGACTAATAGCAAAGGTGAACCGACTAACGCTATTTACGGCGTGTCCAATATGTTACGCAAATTATTAGCAGAATATCAAACTGATTATGTCACTGTGGTTTTTGATGCGGCAGGTAAAACCTTTCGCAATGAGTTATACGCAGACTACAAAGCTCATCGACCAGCGATGCCCGATGATTTGCGCGTACAAATTGCGCCATTACATCAATTAATCCGCGCAATGGGTTTGCCGTTAATTATGGAATCAGGCGTGGAAGCCGATGATGTGTTAGGCGTATTAGCGCAACACGCAGCAAAGCGAGGGTTTCATGTGGTAATTTCTACAGGCGACAAAGATATGGCGCAATTAGTCACTGATCAAATCAGTTTAGAAGATACCATGAAAAATGTCCGTATGGATATTCAAGGCGTGATTGATAAATTTGGTGTAAAACCTGAACAGATTATTGATTATCTGGCGTTGATGGGTGATAGCTCCGATAACATCCCTGGTGTGTCAAAAGTAGGCCCGAAAACAGCGGCAAAATGGTTGCAACAATATCAAACGCTGGATAATTTAATCGCTCATGCCGATGAAATAAAAGGCAAAATTGGTGAGAATTTACGAGCCAGTTTAGGGTTTATTCCGTTAGCCAAACAGCTTACGACGATAAAATGTGATTTGGATTTGCCCTACACTATCGAAGATTTAAAACGCAAGCCTGTTAATAATGCCGAATTAAGAGGCTTGCTTGAGGAATTGGGTTTTTCTAGTTGGCTGAAAATGCTGGAAGATGTTCCCAGTAAGCAAAACGTAAACACAGAACCAATGGCAGGTTATTACGAAACTATTCTCGATGAAACCGAATTTGAAGACTTAATCTTTGAATTAGATGGTGTCGATCTTTTTGCTTTTGATACCGAAACCACAAGCTTAGATTACAGCAAAGCGGAAATTGTTGGCTTATCGTTTTCGGTAGAAGAAGGTTATGCCGATTATTTACCGTTAGCACATAATTACTTAGACGCACCTAAACAACTAAACCGCACCACTGTTTTAGAAAAACTACGATATTTATTAGAAGACCCCAACGTACCAAAACTAGGACAAAACCTTAAATACGATGCCCACGTTCTAGCCAATCACGGCATTACCCTACGCGGTATCGCCCACGACACCATGCTGGAATCTTATGTGTTAAACAGCACGGCAACCAAGCACAACATGGATGACTTGGCAAAATTCTATCTGGGCATAAACACCATTCATTATGAAGACGTAGCAGGCAAAGGCGCGAAACAAATCAATTTTTCCGAAGTTGACATAGAAAAAGCAACCGCTTACGCGGCAGAAGACGCGGATATAACCCTACGCTTACACCAAGTCTTAAGCCAAAAACTAGCCGAACATCCCAAGCTGCAAAAACTTTATACCGAACTGGAAATCCCGTTAATCGATGTACTAACCCGCATTGAAGCCAACGGCGTATTAATCGACACCGATATGCTGGCACAACAAAGCATGGAACTGGCAGGTCATATTATTGGGCTGGAACAACACGCGCATGATGTGGCAGGGCATACCTTTAATTTAGGTTCACCCAAACAAATACAGGATATTTTCTACAACCAGCTCAACCTACCCGTATTAAAGAAAACCCCGACAGGTCAACCGTCCACCGATGAATCGGTCTTGCAAGACCTCGCCGATCAAGGTCATGAACTGCCTAAACTCATACTCGATTACCGCAGTTTAAACAAACTCAAATCCACCTACACTGACAAACTACCGCAACAGGTCGATAACAAAACAGGGCGCGTGCATACCTCCTACCATCAAGCGGTTGCCGCAACGGGGCGGTTATCGTCTTCCGATCCCAATTTACAAAACATCCCCATCCGTAGCGAAGAAGGGCGCAAAATCAGACAAGCGTTTATTGCTCCCGAAGGCTACAAAATCGTTGCCGCCGATTACTCACAAATTGAACTACGCATCATGGCGCATTTATCCAATGATGCAGGCTTAATCACCGCATTCAGCACAGGGCAGGATGTCCACCGCGCCACAGCAGCCGAAGTGTTTAGCGTCGCGCCCGATCAAGTCACCAATGATTTACGCCGCTCTGCCAAAGCCATTAATTTTGGCTTGATTTACGGAATGTCCGCATTTGGCTTAGCCGCACAACTGGGTTTATCACGCAATCAGGCACAGGACTACATCAACCTATACTTTGCCCGTTATCCCGATGTCAAAAACTACATGGACAACATCCGCGAACTCGCCCGCCAACAAGGCTATGTCGAAACCCTGTTTGGCAGACGTTTATACCTGCCTGAAATCAACGCCCGCAACGCCAACCTGCGCCAATACGCCGAACGCACCGCCATCAACGCACCGATGCAAGGCACAGCCGCCGATATTATTAAACGCGCCATGTTAGCAGTGGATGGTTGGCTACAAGTGGGTTCTGTCGATGCGAAAATTATTATGCAGGTGCATGATGAACTGGTGTTTGAGATTGCTGAAACACAACTGGAGGATTGTATTTTGAATATTAAAACGATTATGTGTGGTGCGGCTGAATTGAATGTACCGTTGGTGGTTGATGTGGGTGTGGGGGAGAATTGGGATGAGGCGCATTGATTTGTGGTAAATTATGGGCAGGTTTTATTGTGAGTCTGTGAATTATTTGATGCTTGTTGAATTAGTTTTAGGATGTGATAAAACCCTCTAATGAAATGATTTTAAAACTATTTTTTTACATTAATCACGATTATAAACACTGAAAAACGCAATGTTTGCGACTATTAGGATGTCAAAAGCAGTTAGGCATTCAGATTATAATACGGAGGAGACGGCTATGGCACTGCGAGACCAGCACTTAATTATGATCACACAAAATAATAACTGGACTACAATCGAACTAAAGGACAAGTTGGATGAATGGATCGTTGCGACTGGTAGTTGGAAACACACCGCCGAAAGTTACAATGATGAAGAGATAAAATTTACAAGCGACAATTCGAAGTATCTGTATTGGCTGTGGAATCCTATGAGGATTCTCAACATAGGCTCGAAGATGAATCGAGCATCCCACAAAGCTGGGGAAGAAGAAATTTTCCAGACTTTTATTACCCTCTTTGGGGTCGAGAGGTTAGCAAACGGTAAGTTCAGGGTAGCATCCTCGGATGGCGTGGGTAGCGGAATCCTCAGATACAATGTGAACCCCCACTTCAAGGCTGGTGCGATCACATGGAGTGTAGAGAGATATCTGAGATGATACCCAACACCGCGTACCGCGTGTCGCATTCCCAAGCTCCGCTTGGGAATGCCTACCTTCAAGCTCTGCTTGATGCTTAATCGTTATGAATCTTGCTTTATTCTATTGACACCGAAGCGCGACGGGGTATTCACCCCGTCGCAACGTTTTGATTGTGACGTTGAACGCGATAAGATGCGCTAATCATAGGATGTGCTGAGGAACGAAGCGCATCGTTCGAGAAAATCCACGCGAATGATGCGCCTCCTATCGTCGGCACATCCTATTGCACTAGATGTCGAAGGGCGGCGGCTGTTTGGCTATACCTATATTTAGTGCCTACCCCACGAAATAGAGAAAAGCCCGATATTTGATTAGATTTTAAATTGCATGGTAAAAATATTTTTATTATTTTCACGCTGATAACTGCTTTCATCTATATACTTACGAATCATAAATATACCCAATCCGCCTATATCGGCTTCTTCAAGACTTTGAGGTAAAATAATATCTGGTATTTCCAATGGATTAAAGGGAATACCAGTATCTTCTACCTTTATTTTAATTATGCCATTTAAACATTGACATTTAATATTAATATCGCTTTCACACTGATTGGGATAACCATAACTGATGATATTTGCTATTAATTCAGTTAGCGTCAAATCTATTTTAAAAACCACATTTTCAGATAACTTAAATAAAGTGGCAATATCATTATTTATCCAAACATTCAATTTGTTTAATTCATCACTTTTATTCTTAAGCGTTAAATATAACATTTTTTGTGCGGCGGACTGGTGTGAAATATTATGATTTTTTAAAATAGCGTTCATATACATTTTACCTAAACATAAAATTGAATTTTAATTTCATTAACTATCTATTGATTTTAAGTACTCAGTTGCTAATGAAATATCAGTATAAGTTGGAATTAGCACGTTAATTCCTGTCATTTTTAACACATCATCTACTAATGGCTTAGGATTCAATAATACTAACTTTCCGCCACGGTGATCTTGTGCTTTAGCATTAACCAATAAAAGACGTATTCCAATAGAAGCAAGAAAATCAAGTTCTGATAAATCCACTATTACTTTTTCTTTTTTGCTTGCAGTATGTGCAGCAAAAGAAAGTTCAATATCACCTGTGCCTTGTATATCAAGTCGTCCAATTAATTTTACTTGTTTGATGTCATTATTTAATTCTTGAACTTCAATTTTTATCATATTATTGCCTTATGTTTAGTTAGTACTTACAATCGAATCTATTAAGCAAATTTATTATTATTTGGAAAAATTCAAATGTTGCCAGAGTAATTGCCTAATTTTGTAATGTAGAGTATTTACCACCTCACATCACGATTAAGAAGGTGAGGGATGCTATATCTTCCACCCCAAAATTAAGCGTAACAACTTTTTGTTACAAATGTGTTACATACTCTATAAGTTTACAGAAATAAATTCTGATGTATAAAACCACGTCATTTCGGCAGAGCGTAACGAGGGTTCGCCGAAATCCAGAAGCCAAGAATGGCGTACACTCGAATACATCCCTGTGACTGGATTCTGGCATTCCTGCCAGAATGACGTGTTTTATACATACGACTAATTACGAAGAACTTATTAGCTGTTAACTCTACAAGTTTGATTTGTACAACAAAGTCTTTTTGTAACAGAGTGTAACAAAAGATGAAATTGTTACACTCTGTTACAAAAATAAGTCACGATAATTTGCTATTTCTGTAGAATGAAAAAATAAGCGTACTTTTAAGCTCCTAACGAAAAATCAGCATGACCATAATGTTCAAGCTAGATCATCGTCATTCCAGCATCCCTGCCAAAATGACGTGTTTTATACATGCGACTAATTAGATGAACTTATTCAGTCTCTAATCAAATAATCTTACAGATGAAAAAACTTTTCTACAAATTATTATCTATTACTCAATTATTCTGGGTTTTTTCGGTCACGGTAGTGCTGATGGCTATCTACGAATTTTTGAAGGAGACATATTTCAAGGGTGAACTGACTTTATGGGAATCACATACTATTACAATCATTGTGACTGCCACATTTGCTACATTAGCTGCATTTTTCATGCGTAGTCTAGCTAACAATCTAGTGAAAGAAGCACAAGAAGCACACGGCAAGGTCGAAAGTATCATCACACATATATTTGATGCGGTTATCATCAGTGATGAACGCGGCATAATCAATACCTTTAATCCAGCCGCTGAAAAGATTTTTGGCTATAACGCCCAAGAAGTCATTGGTCACAATGTCAAAATTTTAATGCCAGAACCTTACGCTAGTGAGCACGATGGTTATCTCCAAAATTATCTGACGACCAAAATCCCAAAAATTCTCGGTAAGATCAGGCGAGAAGCCCTAGGTTTGCGTGCTAACGGTGAAGTCTTTCCTATTGATTTGTGCACCAGCAAAATGTGTATCGATGAACATTTGATGTTTATCGGCGTGATTAGAGATATAACTGATTACAAGCGTGCTGAGGATGAAATGCAGCGGTTAAGGCAAACCGAGATACAACTGCTTGAAAATTTGCAAAAAGAATTATCTGTTGCTACGGCAATTCAGATGAATATGCTGCCTAAGTGTTATTACTCATTCCCTCAACACCCGCAAATTCAAACTTATGGCTTAATGTGTCCAGCTAAAGAAATAGGCGGGGATTTTTATGATGCGTTTGCACTCAATGATAACTATATTGTTTTTGCTATTGGTGATGTTTCAGGTAAAGGTATCCCTGCCGCTTTGTTTATGATGGAAACCATGACATTGCTAAGATCAATAATTACCAAACCTAAAAAATTTGCTACGGCATTAATGAAGATCAATAAATTACTGTGTAAAAATAATGACACAAATATGTTTGTCACCCTATTTGTTGGATTATTAAATGTAGTGACGGGCGAATTATGTTATTCAAACGGAGGGCATAATCCACCTTTATTAGCACATAAAAATGAACCTTTTGAGATTCTCAATGTTCCGCGCAATATTTTATTGGGTGTGCATGATGGAGCGCAATATGAAGTTGCTCAGATACAGCTACAAGAAGGTGATACTTTAATTTTATACACCGATGGCGTAACAGAAGCAGAAAATGATCAACAAGAGTTTTTTTCTTTAGAGCGAGCCATTAATGTTTTAAATTCTACTTATTATAATAGCAAAACTCTAGTTAATACTTTATATAATGAAGTTATTATGTTTTCTGAAAACCAAGTGCAATCTGATGATATAACTGTTTTTGCATTGCAATATGATCCAAGTATGGCTATTTATGTTGATAATAACTTTTTTCAATGGTCAGATGATTTAAGTGTTGGTGTTCATGAAATTGATGAGCAACACAAAATTTTAATAGTCTTAATTAACCGATTATATGAAGAAGTGATTGTGAACAACGCAGATATAGATATTATCGACGAAATTTTAGGTGACCTGATAGATTACACTATAGTTCATTTTACTTTTGAAGAAAAGCTATACCATACCCTTGGTTATTCTGAGGTAGAAACGCACCATGAATATCATACTAAATTAAAACATCAACTGCTAATAATTCAAAAAAATACTAAAGAAAATAAATACTTAGTTAATAATGAGTTACTGATGTTTTTAAAAAAATGGTTACAACATCATATTGCGGTTGAAGATAAAAACGCCTTTCTTAATCTTACTATAAGCTCGTAGAGTGCGATAGTCGTACGCTTCGCTAACACTCCCTACGCGATACACTCGTAAAATAGATAGCGAATCTATTAATGGCGAACAATAGGTTTCTTTCGTCAGCCAAGGTGCGAATTCATTCGTACCTAATCAAAGATTCTCCGCATTCAGTAAAATCACTTCAATCTCTTCGGTAATTTCTTCTTGTCGGTAAATTTGTACTTTGCGGTGCAGGTTGGTGGTTTCATCATCTAAGTGATTGACCGCGCCTTCAAGGTGTTGCAGACGGCGGTGATTTTCTGTGCTTAGTGAACAATAGAGGATGTTATGGAGTGTTGCTAATAAGTAATGACCCAGTAAATCTGCAAAGAATACTTCGGGGGATAGATTAAGGTGTGGCGGGTGGCGGTGATTTGCTATTGAACTGGGTTGTGTGCTGAGCGGTAGCAGTTGTCGTTGGCTAATGGGTTGGGATGGGCTGTCGTAATAAATGGCGGTTAGGCGGATTGCTAAGTGATGAGCGGGGGCAATGTTGTCTATCAGGCGGTTAATAATTAATGGCACTTCTTCGGCAACATTCGCGCCTTCGATAATGGTGACAGTTTTAAGTTGCTCGTCAGTCAATTTATTCGCCAAGCGGCTACCGACAGCAATGGTGTGGGTATAGTTTTGTGTGATGCTGGCGCGTATCAGTTGTTCATTAAAATCACCACAAAAGCCGCGTTCTGTACCGACTAGCAAGCAAATCGACGGCGCGTGATTATCGGCAATCGCTAAGTGGGGGTAAAAAGCGAGTAAGTCATTGATGACGGT
Source organism: Methylococcales bacterium (assembly GCA_037133675.1). Lineage (GTDB taxonomy): Bacteria > Pseudomonadota > Gammaproteobacteria > Methylococcales > Methylomonadaceae > UBA4132. The sequence goes on along the minus strand of JBAXNR010000015.1, from coordinate 33,187 downwards.
TTCAATCGCCGCTACCGCTTGAGTTTGCAGGCTTTGTAAACGCGCCAGTTTGTGAGTTTCAATCAATGCCAAATTTTTCATTGAGTTGAGAATACTGCGTATCTCATTGAGTTTGACGATATGTAATTGCAGTTCGTGACTTTGGCTCATGGGGTTTTTAACCATTCATGCAGAGCTGTTTGCCATTGTTCGCTACTGCTATCCAAGGTCAACGCCGTGGTTTTTATGCCTAGCTCAATACGCGCCAGCCAGTGTTGAATGTCTTTCGGTTCAGCGGAATTTAATAAGCCTTGGTTAAAGGCAATCAGCCACGCCAATTGAAATAAGCTGTCGAGTGGATTGAGCCTGTCTTGTTTAAGAATTTCTCTTAGTAAACGCCCGCGTTTAATCCGTGCTTCCATTGAGGCTTCTAAACGCTGACCAAAGCGCGTGAAAGCTTCCAATTCTAAAAACTGGAGATAATCCAGTTTCATTTGTCCTGCTTGATGGCGAATGCTGACGTGTTGGGCTTTGCCACCTATGCGCGAGACGGAGCGGGTAATGTCTATCGCAGGACGAAAGCCTGACACAAATAAATCATTGTCTAAATAAATCTGCCCATCGGTGATAGAGATTAAATTAGTGGGAATGTAGGCGGCAATTTCGCCTTGTTTGGTTTCGACGATGGGCAATGCAGTCATGCTACCGCCGCCGTTTTCTGCATTCAAACTGGTTGAGCGTTCCAACAGTCTGGAGTGGATGAAGAAAATATCTCCAGGGTAAGCTTCGCGCCCTGGTGGTCTGCGTAATAACAGCGACAATTCACGGTAAGTACGCGCATGAGTAGATAAATCATCGTAAATAATCAGCGTATCTTTGCCTTGTGCCATCCAATATTCAGCCAATGCACAGCCTGCAAATGGGGCAATATATTGTAAACCAGGTAAGGCACTGGCTTCGGCAACTACGCACACTGTGTAATCTAACGCGCCATGTTTTCTGAGTGTATCTATGGTGCTGACCACTGCTGAGCGTTTTTGACCTATCAATACATAAATACACAGCACGTTTTTGTTTTCTTGATTAATGACTGTGTCTATCGCAATCGCACTGCGTCCTAAACCTTCATCACCGACTAATAATTGCCGCTGACCTTTGCCGATAGGAATCAGCGTATCGATAATTTTGATACCTGTATACAGCGGTTTTTGGACAAAATCACGCGCAATAATGGCGGGCGAGGCTTTTTCTAAATTTTCGCGTTGAATGCTGTTTGGGGCGGGCTGCCCATCTAATGGCAAACCTAAGGGGTCAATAATTCTACCGATAAAGTCATCACCGACTGGCACACTCAACGGGTGTTTAGCAAGATGCACGGTTGTTCCCGCTGTTAGCTGTTCACTGGCATACAACAAAATCGCGCCCACTTTGTCGTAATTCAAATCGAACACCATGCCTTTGCTACCATCGGCAAACAGTAAAATATCTTCAATCGCGGCGGATGGTAAGCCTTTAATCCAGCTAATCCCATCACCGACGGAAATAACCGTGCCTTGTTCGATAATGCGTAAATCTAAGCTATAGCTATCCAACCACGCACTTTGTTTATCCAGTAACGTGTTAATCGTCATAATCAAATTGGGCAAAACCTGATAATTCGTGTTGCAGATTGGCATTTAATACCCACGCACCAATATCGATACGCACACCTGCAATCAGTTCAGAATTTTGCTGATAATCAAAGCGTATCGGTTGCGAAATTTGCGCACTGAGTTGTCGTTGTAACTGCTCACGTTGTTCAGTGGTCAATGGGTAGGCACTGCTCACTTTAATGGCAATGTCGGCTTGTTCTTCAAGTGTTTGCAGGCAAACGGTGGGTAATATTGTGGTGCGACTGAGCAATAGTTCAAATAATCGCGTTTCTAACTCAGAGCCAGCAGTTTGTTTGAGTAGCAGACTAGCAAATTTAGCGGCGTTGATGAGGGCTTGTTTTTCGATTTGTTGCTCAAGCTCATGCCGTTTATGTGCTTGTGTGACTGCGTGTTTTTGCCGTTCCGCTTCCAAATCAATCAGCGTTTGTTTCATAGCCGCCGCTCTTTCCAGCTCTAACTGCACATTGAGCGCGTTTTGTGCCGCTTGTTTTTCCTGCTCCCACGCTTTTTGCCGATTTTCATACAAACTACGCTGTTCATCGGCTTGTGCTTGTATGGCTTTGGCATCGGCTAAAGTTTGGTCAATAAATTGTTTGCGCTTGGCAATCACCTCTAGCAAGGGCTTATAAAACAGGCGTTTCAATATCCAGATTAAAATCAGGAAATTGATGATTTCAAAAATAAAGGTGGTGAGGTCAAATTGCATCTTATTTATTAACGATATATTCCAGCAACGGATTTCTGAACAGAATAATTAAAATAATAACTAGACAATAAATAGCCAGAGATTCAATCATGGCTAAACCGATAAACAGCGTGCGCATAATCGACTTTTCAGATTCTGGTTGCCGTGACAAAGCTTCCAACGCGCTACTAATCGCCTTACCCATTGCTATCGATGGCAACATAACACCCAAGGCAATACCGATAATAGCGGCAACACTGGAGCAAACAACAATAATTGCAATATCAGACATGATTATTCCTGTGAGTTAAGAGATTGAGATTGCATAGCACCCGCCAAATAAATCAGTGCCAACATCCCAAATATATAGGCTTGTACCAATGCTTCAATAATATGCAGCATTAAAATAGGAATCGGTGCAAGAAAACCCGCTACTAGCAAAATCAGCATTGCCGCCATTTCCAGACTCATGATATTACCAAATAAGCGAATAGCTAACGCCAATGTGCGGGTGAACTCACTAATAATATGAAACGGTAATAAAATCGGGCTTGGACTCAAATAATGATGCAGGTATTTTTTTAAGCCCAGCGTTTTAATACCAAACCAATGCACCGAAAAAAATACCAACACCGCCAACGCGGAAGTCACCGATAAATCCCGCGTCGGTGAATGCAAACTGGGAATTAAACTCACCAAATTAGCAACGATTAGAAACAGCCACAGTGTCGCAATAAACGGCATAATTTGCCGCCCATGTTCTGGCGCGACTGCCAATATGGCTTCATCAATACTGACCACAATGCCTTCCACCAGCGTCTGCACCGCAGTCGGTAATATCTCTAAATGGCGCGTTGTCAGCCAAGCAATCAGACTAATCACCAACATAATGCCCCACGTTGTCAGCAGTGACAAACCAATGACTAACGGTCCAACATGAATCGCTACTTCTCCTTCCATGACTAAACCCTATTTGTTTTTAATCAAAAAATACACGTTAAAAAAGCCAACCACCACGCCGCTAAACAATAAACTTAATGTCCAGCGCATAGAATAACCCGTAACCAAACCATCCAACCAATGCCCAAGATACGCGCCCCCGACAATTGGCAACACCATCACCAGCCCCAGCGTACCAATATAAACCGTTTGCGATAACAAATTAGGTCTATCTTTCTCCGCTTGTTTCATGCGTTCAATCTGCGTATCGATACGTTTTTTTAGCTGCTGTTGTCGGTTCATGATTGCCACACGGTTTTATGTTTTAACGACATCAAGCGTTTTAGCATGGCTTGTTCCATGCGTTTTAGGCTTTCTCGTGTGGCGCGTACTTCGTTTTCCTGATTCGCCCATTGTTGCTGTAATAAGTTGCTGATACGTTCTAAATTACTATCGAGCAAAAAATGTTGCGTGGTGATTGTTAGCACGTTGTCATTAAAATACAGCACCGCACTGGGAACAGCCAGATAGTACCACACATCTTCCGCCTGTTTAAAACGCGCCAGACCAAAAATTAGCGTGGTCATAAAACGCGCATGATGGGCTTGAATACCAAAACTGCCTGAGGCATCTTCGCCGACAAACGTGGTAACACCTTCAAGGCGTTGCGCTTGATCTGTAGCAAATAAATTCAGGCTAAACGCGTTCATAAATCAGTGGGCATCGCGCCGCGCATATAACAGTCCTCCTCAGACACCGTATCATAACGCCCAGATAAAAAGCCCTCACAATCACTCAAAGTTTGCGCCAGCGGCACAGAAACCCCAGTTTGCCGCGTATCATGCGCCAATACTGAAAACGGTTGCGTTAAATAACGCTGCAATTTTCGCGCCCGCATCACTATTTTGCGGTCGATTTCGGATAACTCTTCAATACCCAACATGGCAATAATATCCTCCAATTCGGCATAACGTGCTAAATGTTCCCGCACTCCTTCTGCAACAGCAACATGACGTTCGCCCAATGTATGCTTATCCATCATCTTACTACTAGAACGTAATGGATCAACCGCTGGATAAATGCCCTTACTCGCCTGATCGCGTGACAAAATAACAATGGTATCTAAATGACTGAGTATCGCACTGACCGCAGGATCAGTCATATCATCCGCAGGTACATAAACCGCTTGTACAGAAGTAATCGCACCTTGATGTGTGGATAAAATACGGTCTTCTAATTCCGCGACTTCGGTGGTTAATGTCGGTTGATAACCCACCGTAGCAGGCATTCGCCCCAACAAACTGGAAATTTCACTGCCCGCTTGTACAAAACGAAACACATTATCGACCACAAACAGCACTTCTTTATGCAGGGTATCACGCAAATATTCCGCATAAGTCAACGCCGACAAACCCACGCGAAACCGCACCCCTGGAGATTCATCCATCTGCCCAAATACCATCAAGGTATCTTTCATCACCCCCGCTTGCTGCATTTCGCGCCACAATTCATGCGCTTCACGAATCCGCTCACCAATACCCGCAAACACCGACACGCCTTTATGAATCGCCGACACCGCATGAATAAATTCCATCACCAGCACCGTTTTACCAACACCCGCGCCACCAAATAACCCTGTTTTACCGCCTTTTACAAACGGGCATAATAAATCAATGACTTTAATGCCCGTTTCCAAAATGCCACTGATACCAATGGCTTCTGATAAAGGGATAGGTTTAGCGTGAATATTGCGAAATGAATCGTGAGGTAAGACGGCGAGACCATCCAACGGTTCGCCAAAAATATTCAGCAACCGCCCCAGACACTGTTCAGACACAGGCACTTGCAACGGTGCGCCTGTATCATAAACCACCATGCCCCGACTCAAACCAGCAGTGCCGTGTAACGTAATAGCGCGTAGCCTGTGTTCACTCAAATGTTGATGCACCTCAAACAAATACGTCGTGTGATCAAAACAAGTACACAAGGCTCTATGCAATGGCGGCAAAGGCTTACAGTCAATAATAACCACAGGCCCATGCACCTCAACAATCGTACCTATCGCTTGTTTGTTTGATGAGTTATTCACTCACACCCCCTAGTTGATTAATCTTTTGGCTCATGTTGTGTTTTTATGGCATATTTCGGGTTGCCATAAAAGGCATAAAAGAGACTCTAACCAAGCTTATCTGAGTTTTCTAACATTATGAATAAACTCAAAAACCACCAGATACAGAGGTGGTTTTTCTTGAAAAATACTCCCCAATGCGAGCGTAACCACCAACATAGTAAAGACCAAAAACCTTCCCTCTTATTGACATTGATTCGGACGATAATATCACCGAAAAGGGTAAGAGATCACCCAAAATATAGGCTATAGAACAGCCATAAAATGATTAAAAAACTGTTTGCATTGAGCCTTCATGATAAGTTCGACAAGGCTCTCCTGAGGTATCGAAGGACTCACCACGAACGGTATCATTTTATTGTGAGTTAGCTCTAAGATATAAAAAAAACCTACTTGAATACCATAGCGTATGACAACAGCATCACAGAGCATTAGCCACAATCAGCTCAATTTCAGATTATGAGTGATTTTGATGGGCTGTTCATTTAAACTGATTACCAATGTAAATCAGGCAATAGCTTTTATAGCCTGCTACCCCTGATTTATTCTTTTTCTCTCAGTGGATTTTTTAATGAAACAACTTACACCGCAAGGTCAGCAAATAATCAATAATATTGCTCAACGCACTAACTTTAGTCCTGATGCTGTATTTAGTATGTTGCTATCAGTCATCAACGGCAACGGTTCAATGGCGCAGTTTAATCATCCTGAATTTGGCGGTTCTGGTCAATGGATGAGAGGTGGCATGATTATGTTGGGCGATATGTTTAACAATAATTTAAAAAACAGTGTCGGCAATCTATGTCAAGAACTGGCTAATCTGGTTGCCAATCAACCAGACTTGATTCAAAGTGGCAGTTTTCAATCTCAGAGTCAAGGCAATCAGCAACAAAGCAACTTCGGCGGCAATCAGCAATCACAAAATAATTCGGGTTCTACAGGGGCAGTTAGCTTATTTGTACCACCGCCTGCGGGCAGTTCGGCAAACTGGTGGCCTGCGGGTTTGCAATTTCCTAATAGCACGGGGGCGCAAAATAATGTGCGTTATGCGTATTTTGCTACCATTCGGCGGTTAGCTATCGAAGTCAATGGACAGGTAACGCTGTACGATACCTTAGATCATCAAATTGGTGGTTTTTCTCAGCAACAATCAGTGGGTGGTTCTATTACCTTTACCAGTCAATATGGGTTGGTTGATGTCAATACGCTACCGATTATTTCTATAGACAATGTTCTAATGCAGCATCAACCTCAACCTCAACCTCAACCCGCGCCGTCTTTTCAAGCCAGTGTTGTTAATGCACCATTTACCAATCAAGAATCTGATGTTTTTGGTGCAATTGAAAAATTGGCTGCCCTAAAAGATAAAGGTATCTTAACCGATACCGAGTACAGCACTAAAAAAGCGGAATTACTGGCTAGATTATAGTTAGCTGTTTTGTTACTAATATCAGTAATGCTGGTGCGATTCGTATGTCGTTTGCTATTCTAAAACCCTATATTCTTTCATAATTACAGCGTAAAAAGCACGAGAGGTAAGCAATGCCAGAACAAGATTTGAGCAAAAAACAATCACTGACCGAGGTTATTCGTAATCAGGGTCGCTTTAGACGACCAATAAGCGACATAGGGCTTATTGAACACGCCATTCAACGAGAATGCAAAGCCCCTATTAATGCGCGTTTCGCCTCAAATGGCACGCTCTGTGTTGACACAAATCGCACAGGACGCTCGCCCGCTGATCGATACATCGTTGCAGGAAAATATTCTTCACAAATTAATTGGAATTCGGTCAACAAAGAAATGCCGCGTGATGTTTTTCTCGCGCTCACGGATAAAGTCATGAGCCATGTGGAAAACCTTGCCGAACCCTTATTTTTCTCTGATGATCTTTATGTGGGTAAGGATAGCGAATATCGCCAACCGATTCGCCTTGCGACTAAATACGCATGGCATCACCTGTTTGCACGCAATTTTTTTATTAGAGGCGAACAACATGATGGCAGTAAAAAACCATGGACATTGCTCAACATTCCGTCATTTGTCACTGATCCAGAGCGTGATTCTACCCATAGTGATGGCGTGATTGCCATCGATTTGGATGAGCAAGTGATTTTGATTGCAAACCGTACCTACGGTGGCTGTCAATGGAAGGCATTTTTTACCGCAATGAATACTCTGCTTCCGCTGGAGGGTGTTCTTACCATGCACTGCGGCGCGAATATCACCAAAAAAGAAGGTCACGTCACCTTATTTTTAGGGCTTTCTGGTACGGGTAAAACGGCGTTGTCTGCTGACCCAGATTGTCTGCTTATCGGTGATGATGGTCATGGGTGGGGACCTAATGGGATTTTTAATATTGCAGGCGGTTGTTATGCCAAACTGCACGACATCACCAGAGAACGCGAGCAGCTAATCTGGGACGCGCTACGTTTTGGCACTATCATGGAAAATGTGGTATTAGATGATAATCGCACCCCCAATTTTGAAATAGGTGCGGAGAATATTCGCGGACTCTATCCAATGGAGTTTATTGAAGATGTGTATCCCGCTGAACACGCTGGACACCCTGACGCAATTATTTTCCTGACTTGCGATATGTATGGCGTGTTGCCACCCGTGGCAAAACTAACAGATGAACAGGCAGCGTATTATTTTGCCGCAGGCTACACCACCAAAATTGGCAGCACCGAAGCCAACAGTCTGCATGATTTTGAGCCTACCTTCAGTGCCTATTTTGGCGAAGTATTTTTTCCACTGTTAAGCAAATATTACCTCGATTTATTCCAAGCCAAATTGCGTGACCATCATGTTCCCGTCTATCTGGTCAACACTGGCTGGACGGGTGGCCCAATGGGTTCACCTGCGGGCAGACGATTTTCTATCGCGACTTCCAGAAATATTGTTCATGCCATACAGCATAACAAAATCCATGATGAAGATACGGTGCTACTTCCTGAGCATAATCTGCGTGTTCCTAAACACGTTGCAGGGGTGGATGAACGAAATCTCAATCCAGCAAATATGTGGCAAGACAAAGCAGCGTATCATGCGGCTTGCGAAGAATTAAACCAGCTTTTTCACGATAATATGGCAAAGAAGTTTCCTGATATGGGGGCTACGATTCTCGAATCTGGACGACCCTAATAATTAACCTGAGTCGAGATAAGGAGTTGTTAAGTATCAAGGTGTGCCGTCATTGCGGCAGGGATGCCGCAATCCAGAGCCAAGGATGGCAGTCAATTCACATCCTTGTGACTGGATTCCAGCATCCATGCTGGAATGACGATGGACTAACACACTGTAACCTCAGTAAATTCAATGTATTTTATCCCGCTGAGGTTAATAATTACTTCGCTTGTGTACACAAAAACGCCCCAGTAATGGGCGTTTTTTGTTTTGGCTCGTAAACATTTCTATGTGGAGAATTATGCCTACAGGTTTATTGCCCCAACATTCGCTGACTATAATTAACGGTGAATTTTCAACTGCGTTAATCCTGCTAAGGCGGAGACATCGCTGACGGGTGTTTCTCTTAAATAAAGTATTTGTAACTGCGTTAATCCCGCTAGGGCAGAGACATCGCTGACGGCTGTTCCGTCTAAATCAAGTGTTTGTAACTGCGTTAATCCCGCTAAGGCGGAAACATCGCTGACGGGTGTTTCGCTTAACTCAAGTCTTTTTAACTGCGCTAATCCCGTTAAGGCGGAGACATCTTTGATCAGTGTTCTGTTTAAATTAAGTCTTTGTAACTGCATTAATCCCGCTAACGGCAATACCTCCACTATGTCAACGCCTGATAAATTCAAATTTGTTACCGCTGACATAGCGGCAACACCGAGATTAATTGCGTCAAAATCGGCTTGCCATAAACGTTTAGCCAAGGCAGAATAATTTGAATAAATCCACGATAACCCCCTAGTAGAAATCTGCAAATAAAACTTCCACAGTTCAGCAATAACCCTTTGGCGTTTTGTCAGGGTTAATTTCACTCCGCTGTCCATGACGATTGCCGCTAATAATAATTGCGTGGTGAATTGCTCCTCTGTTGTTTCATGCTCTTTAAGTTCAATCGAGGGAAACAGGGTATCAAGGTATTTTGCCGCTAATTTAGCATCTTCCAATTGCTCAAAAAACAACACCAGTGTTTCTTGCCACCAAATTAATTTGGTTTTTTTGCGTAAATCTGCCCAGTTGATGTCACCTAGTTCAGCTTGCTGCCTTAAGGCTTTCGCGGCAAAGTATTCCAAAAAACTTAAATGACTAAAACCGTAGACTCCCTCGCCACGCGGAATAAACAAGCCACTGCGTATCGCAAAATCACGCAATAAAAAGCTGATTTCATCGTCAATATGTTCGGGAAGAACATCTAATTCTTTTAACTTAATCGTCAGAATGTCCCGCACCTCAGCTTTTGACAGTAAAATTGCCGTTTCATCGTCACTGCGGCTTTCCTGCATGGTCAAGGCAAGTGCGGATAACCATTCACTGCGGTCTGCATAATCAAAGCTTATTTGACTGTCACCACGGTAAGGTGAAATATTACGCGCCGCGTCTAAGGTCACTAGATAGGTTTCAGCAATGCGTTGATACAATTCAGCCCGTCCGTTGGGCAAGCGTCCGCGCCGTGCATGAATAAAACAGATCATATTCAGCAACACAGGAATCCGCGACAAACGCCCTAAGCCTTCATTTATCTGCATACGCGTGACTAATTCGGTCACTCGCTGTTGATGATTGCCGTCGTGATTGGGTTGATATTGTTGATACCAGTTGTTGACAAATTGCTGGGCTTGCGGGTAAGTGAACGGGGTGATATAGGACACAGGCAATTTTTGACTTTCTATATATTCACTAGGATTAAATAATCCTCTGTACTTTAGCAACTCCTTGTCATTTTCTAATTCAACTTCTAATTCTTTTAAGCCAAACCACTGAGCCTGATCAAAGCCCACCACCCGCGAAGTTATCACAAACCGACACGCGGGATAACGACGCATTCCTTCCAATATCGCTTTCCCTAAACGTTTGCGCGTGTCTTCGTGGGTAATTTCATCTAGCCCATCCAATAAAATTAACGCCTGCCCACTGGTTAACAGGGTTTCAATCACGTCATCCTGTTCAGGGTATTGGCTGAACGCCTGCATCACATCCTGATTGTGTTCAGTAAAAACTTGCCATAAGGTCTTAAAACTATCGACGTTAGCCAAAGGCAACTCGCGCAAAATCAAAGCAAACGGCACTAATTCACCCAAGGCAATTTTGGTTAAATTACTGCTGCTGTAAGAAAACGCCAACATCAGCCAATGAATCAGCGTGGTTTTACCTGTGCCAGGATCGCCTAAAATAAAACTGTGCGGATGTTGCTGTAAAACGTCGGTAATGCTTTGCCAATCAGGGCGTACATCGGTTTTTGTTTCTAAGTTAATCAGTTGTTCAGGGTCTAAATGGCGGCTGGATAAATGCGGCTCGACAAATAAATCACGCAGGAAAACCCGCTGCTGTTTTTTAATTTCCCCCGCATCATCGATAGACAAGCCAAAATTATCCATCTGCATGAATTTAAGTTGCACGTTTTGCAGATATTTACCGACCGCACCACTTTTAAGCACGGCTGTTAAATCAGTTGGTGGCGTTGTACTCATGGCTTATATTCCTAAAAAAGGCTTTATGTCACTGTCATCAACAATATCTGGGCTATCTAAAGCGGTAAATAACTCATGCAGGCGAAAGACATTGCTATCACTGGGATTGGTTGGCAGCGTCATACCACCATCAAAGGAAGGCTGAATACCTTTCATGGGGTCTTTTAATTTGGTATCAACCGATGAAGGATTTTTCGCATACAGAACGGTATCTTTGATGTAGAGCGGATTTTTATTTAATTGCTCGTTAAGTTCACGGTGAAAGGTGTAGATAATCGCCATTGCCAGCAATAATTCATAAGTTCGTGGCGGTGAAGTCTGAGTAATAAACGGCGGCTTAGGAGCTGGGGAAGGTGCTGGGGTAACATTCGACAAAGTTACTAACATTTCATTGTGGCGCAATATCACCCCTAAACGATTGGCGAGAGCTTTTATTTTGCGCGGATTGGCGGGTAAGCAGTCGTAAGTTTGAGCAATGGCTTTAATTTGAGCTAGGTACACAGTAGGAATAGCTTGAGTGTCTAGTTTTAATTCTTTTAACAATTTATCCAAATAATCTGCTTTATGTTTTTTATCAGGCAAGGGCAAATGATAAATATCCTGACAGATTTTTTCTAAATATTCGCGGGCTTGATGACCATCACTGCCATCATCGATAACCAAGGCTTTTTTCAATGCGCGTTCAATCTGGCGTTGGTCGATAGCAAACACCAGCACGCAATTTTTCAGATTCAAATACACCTTGATACCTTCCAGCAACTTTAACGCCGCTTCAGGATGACAACGATCTAAATCATCAACAAAAATCACCAGCTTTTTATTCTTGCCTAAGGCGGTTTCTATCGCTTGCTCTAATAAATTACTGAGGTCTTGACTGGCTAAGTGAGTACGATAACGCTCTTTTTCATACTCAGCGGCTATTTTTGGCAGGTCTCCCAATTTAGGCGACATCACACCACCACTGGCGGCTTTAATGGTTTCATCAAACGCGCCTAAAACCCCTAAAAAGGTAATGCCTGCAATATCGCCTGATTTTTCCAATACTTTATTCCACAAACTAAACGCGGCGCGGATTTCATGCAACAACGCCACAATCGGCATGGCTTCATGCTGATAACGCCACGCTTCAAACCATATAGGAATGACTGGTGACGATTTAGGAATTTTTTCTTTGAGTGAAACGCCTGTTAATGCCTTATACAATTGCAATAAGGCACTGGTTTTACCCGTTCCCCAATAGCCATTAAGGGCAATGCCTTTCGGTGGGGTGCAATCTTTGATAATGTCCGCAATACTATTAATAAAGGGTTGCTGCATTAACCCGTCGTCATCGGTGGGTTTATCGTTATGTGTTTGCATGATGGGTTACTTAATAGGCTAGCGTGGGAGGTATTGTGCAGCATTCTATGCCGACTAGAGTAACACGCAAAATAAAATGATACCGCTCGTGGTAAACTGTGAGCTTGTCGAACAGTTTTTTAATCACAAATACTGTCTCAGCTACATCGGAACGTTTGGCAGTTTTTAGTTGTTGGATGGGAATCCTTTCACAGTTTCGAAAGCTAGTGCAGATTTGTTTGGGTATCTTAAAACCCGTGCTGCATATCCTCATGCACCAGTTTTTGTAAATCCATGTTATGACTAGCCCGCAATCGCGTATCACCACATCCGTGCAAACCCCACCCTCCACCATTCGGATAATCCAGTGTGTAATAAGTCGAATCATAACGTACCGTTGTGCCGACTTGCGCCCGCGCAGTATTAACAAAGTCAGTTACAAGTTTAGCCGCCAATGGTAACGCCAGCGTCATAAGAGTAAGACATAGTGTTTTTTTTAAAGTCGCCATAACGCTTGCAATTCAGATAGAGCGGGTAATAAAACATAGCACTATCCTTATATCTTGCTGAAATAACGGTTAGAATAATCAATCGAGTTTGCCCCTCAATTCTCTACGGGACTGACCGATGTACACTACAATGAATAATCATTTCAGCTAAAGAGGTCGTTATGTTACATATCAAATTAAAAAAACTCACATTGCCATTATGTCTTTGTGCCATATCTGTGCTGTTCACGCCATCAGTTGTATTGGCGGAAGAAACTGGACCGATAGCTGCGACTAAGGCAGCGGATCAAAAGGCGGCACTAGCGAAAAAAGCGGCGGAGAGAGCTGAACAAAAGGCGGCGGCTGAAGCAAAAAAAGCGGCGGAGACACAAATGCCCACTCAGGAACAAAAGGCTACTGAAGCACCAGTGCCTGTTGAAGAACAAAAGGGAAAATAGTTGTTTCCCAGTGTTTCATAAGCCCCACACTGGCTGGGCGACTAGAGATAACATCCCCTTGAAGGATGTTATCTCTTTTGTGGAAGTTACAGGTTTCACCCGCTACCAATGAAAATCTAGCTTATACTTTTTAACCCTATAGGATACCCTAATGACACATTACACAGGCTTAATTAACCGCTACCGTAACCGTTTACCTGTTAGTGCGAACACGCGCATTATCAGTTTAAACGAAGGTAATACGCCGCTGATTCAATTACAAAATATTCCACGAATGATCGGTAAAGAGGTCGATATTTACGTTAAATTTGAAGGCTTAAATCCGACGGGGTCATTTAAAGATCGTGGCATGACAATGGCGGTAACCAAAGCAGTCGAGGCAGGTAGTCAGGCGATTATTTGCGCTTCAACGGGTAATACTTCGGCTTCGGCGGCAGCTTATGCAGCTCGCGCTGGTATTAAAGCGTTTGTGTTGATTCCTGAGGGCAAAATTGCACTGGGTAAATTGGCGCAAACTCTGATGTATGACGCGAAGATTATTCAAATCAGCGGTAATTTTGATCGAGGCATGACCTTGGTGAAAGAAGTGGCTGACCACGCGCCTGTCACCATCGTGAACTCGATTAATCCGTTTCGTATCGATGGACAAAAAACGGCGGCATTTGAAATTGTTGACGCGCTGGGCTTCGCCCCTGATTATCACTGTTTGCCTGTCGGTAATGCGGGCAATATTACTGCGTATTGGAAAGGCTATAAGGAATATGCAACTGATAGAGTGTGCGGTAATCGCCCTGTGATGTGTGGTTATCAAGCGGCTGGGGCTGCACCGTTTGTGTTGGGTGAGATGGTGAATAATCCTGAAACCGTAGCCACCGCGATTCGTATCGGACATCCACAATCATGGGATTTTGCGTGGGCAGCACAACGCGAGTCAGGCGGTTGGTTTGATAAATTTGCTGATGAAGATATTTTAGCCGCGCAAAAAATGTTATCCCAATATGAAGGTATTTTTTGTGAGCCAGCATCGGCAACTTCATTAGCAGGTGCGATGCGTGATATTAAATCGGGCAAAATTCCTGAGGGCAGTAAAATTGTTTGTACGCTCACAGGTAATGGTATCAAAGACCCAGAAATCGCAATGATGCAATGCGCGGATGCAAAACCTGTGACGATTGATGCTAGTTTGGACGCGGTTAAACGCGCAATTCTGGACGGTTTATGATAGTTTACAACCACTAAATCGGTATGGAGTTTCAGGACTCCATTTACTCAGTCTCTGTTATCTCTCACCGCCATGTCTACATTTAATATTAATTTACATGAAGCTGTCTATTCACTATCAAACGCATTGGATTTGGTGGGAGTTACGCATATTCATCACGGTAAACGGGTCGCTTATATAGCGGCTGAATGTGGCAAGCAACTCGGTTGGAAGGAGGAGTGCTTGGATGATTTATTTCAAGCGGCAATCCTGCACGATTGCGGTGTCTCAAAAACGTCTGTCCATACACGACTCGCTCAATTTGAGTGGGAGCAAGATAGCGAGCATTGTCACATCGGCTCAAAGTTGTTGTCGTCGTGTACATTGTTAGCCCATTTATCTGATGTCATCCTATACCATCATACCCATTGGTCAGTATTGAAAGACGTGGATATTGCTATGCAAATAAAGCTCATCGCAAATTGCATTTATCTAGCGGAGTGTGTTGATGTATTATCCCTTGCTTGCTTAGTCGATCACGCTAATCTACTACTCAGTCGGGAAGACATTATTGACAAGATTCTTGAAAAGTCTGGTGAGTGCTTCAGCCCTGAACTGGTGGCTGTTTTTATCGAAGTGTCTAAATCCAGTTTGTTTTGGTTAATACTTGAAAGTGGCGATACCAGTAGTTATAACGCAACATGGCAAACGCACACACTGGATACACACAAAAACATATCAAAACAATGGAATACCAATAGTTATAGTGCGACATGGCAAGCGTATATTCCTAACAAAGAAATAAAGTTCTTCGAATTAAAAAGCTTAGTGCATATTTTTTCGCACATTATTGATGCTAAAAGTTCCTACACAAAAGAACATTCAGATGGTGTGGCAAGTTTGGCTAAATTTATTGGAACACTACTTGAGCTACCCAAGGAAACGTGTGAAATGCTGGAATTAGCAGGGTTGTTACATGACATTGGTAAACTGAGAGTACCCGATGAATTATTGGAAAAACAGGGTAAGCTGACAGAGGAAGAATATGCCATTGTACAAAGACACAGTTTTGATACTTACGATATTTTGAAAAATATCAGTGGACTGGAAAAAATTACCGAATGGGCTGCGCAACATCATGAACGACTTGATGGCAAAGGTTATCCACTTCAAGTGGAAGACTACGCAATATCTCTGGAAGCCAGAATATTGGCAGTTGCCGATGTATTTCAGGCATTAGCGCAGAATCGCCCTTATCGCCAAGCTCTCGATGCAGATGCTATCATGAATATATTGAATCAACAGGTGGCAAGCGGGCAATTAGATGCAGCGATTGTGTTGTGTGTGGAAAATAATTTGCACGCTTGTTTACGCGCCGCCTATTGTCAGTAACACTGAATAGTCGAGTGTGGCGTTATAATACAGGCTCTTCTTTCAATCACTCAAAAAAACCACATGATTAAAATTATTCACCTGACATTTGTTCTACTCGCCTTTGCCAGTTTTGTCGGTAGAGTGTTGTTACCTATAACACACCCTAATCTGCTTCAACAAAAAGCCTTTAAAATCGCCCCTCACGTTATTGATACGCTGTTATTACTCAGTGGTATCACGCTGGTTTTTCAAGGCTCATGGCTGTCTGGTGACTATGGTTGGCTGGTTGCCAAAATTATCGCGCTACTTATTTATATTGGTTTAGGTGTGCTGGTTATGCGTAGTGAAGGCACAACGCGATGGCTAGCGTTTGCTGGTGCGATCGGCTGTTTTATTTATATTGGCATCGTCGCGGTTAGTAAAAATCCGTGGTTCTTTTTGTAGCGGGTAAAGCCTGTTATCGCGATATTAATGACTGTCAGTCCTTTAAAGAGCTGACAGTCATGCTCAAAGTAAAAACAACAGATTTCACCCATTTCTACGCCAACTGTGATAACGTTCCACCCACGCCAGCAATTTTTGCGGCGCGTGATTACGTTTCCAGATACCAGCAACGTATTTGTTTGCCTCTGCCATTGTGGGATAAATGTGGATAGTTCCCAGCACTTTATTCAAGCCTAAATTATATTTCATTGCCAATACAAACTCAGCAAGCAAATCACCTGCGTGATCAGCGACAATAGTTACGCCTAAAATTTTGTCTTTATTGGGTTGTGTTAAGACTTTAACAAAGCCATGTGCCTCGCTATCGGCAATGGCGCGGTCTAGTTCATTTAGATGATAAATGCTAACTTCGTAAGCAATACCCTGTTGTTTGGCTTCCTGTTCATTAAGCCCCACTCGCGCAACTTCGGGGTCAATAAAGGTTGACCAAGGAATCACCGAATAATCAGTTTTAAACTTTTTAAACTGCCCAAACAAAGCATTCACGGCGGCGTACCATGCTTGATGTGCGGCGGTATGAGTGAATTGGTAAGGACCAGCGACATCACCACAGGCATAAATATTCGGATAATTAGTTTCCTGAAACTCATTAATGGCAATGGTTTTGTGTGGCGATAAGTGAATATCCATTTCCTCAACACCATACCCTGTGACATTTGCCACTCGACCGATAGCCAGCAAGACTTGATCGAACTTAATGCGCACTTCTTGCCCTTGATGTTCAGCCAGTAATAGCTTTTCACCGTTTTCAAATAAAAACTGTTGGGCTTTATGTTCAAGCAACACATTAATGCCTTCTTGTTGAAACTTAGCCAACACTAATGCCGATACGTCTTCATCTTCACGACTCATTAATCTGGGTAACATTTCAACCTGAGTGACTGCACTGCCCAATCGCGCAAATGCTTGAGCCAATTCACAGCCAATTGAACCGCCACCCAAAATTAGCAAGCGTTTAGGTTGTTCACGCAAAGCCCATACGTTATCAGAGGTTAAATAACCGACTTCCTCCAGACCCGCAATAGGCGGCACAAACGGGCTAGCTCCTGCGGCAATCACAATACTGCGGGTGGTGAGAATGCGGGTTTCGGTGTCGGTTTTAACCTCCACTTCCCACGGTGACAAAATTCTTGCCGTGCCAGTGATAACAGTCACGCCCAGTTCTGTATATCGCTCAATAGAATCATGCGGTGCGACGGTTTTGACTAGGGTTTGTACTCGTTCCATTACCTCGGCAAAATCAAACTCAACCTGAGCTGTTTTAATGCCAAATTCTGCCGAGCGACTGGCGTGCGATAAAAATTTGGCGGAACGGATTAAGGCTTTTGACGGTACACAGCCCGTATTTAAACAATCACCGCCCATTTTATGTTTTTCAATTAGCGTGACTTTTGCCTTAACCGCTGCGGCAATATAAGCCGTGACTAAGCCAGCCGAACCCGCACCGATAACGATTAAATTGTTGTCGAAATGTTTGGGCTTAGTCCAACTGCTAGAACTGTTCATCACTAACAACGGTAATCGCTTTACTCTGAAGTTCGCTCATAGCTTTTGCTAGTTTGTCCATGAATAGCTGACGATTGCCTTCCCATTTCAGTGGCTCACCAATAAACGCATCGACAAAAAATGGCACTAATAGCACTTCGCCTTTGGGTAAGCATTTTCCTAAACCATAAAAGAATATGGGGATCACGGGAATATCGGGGCGTTCGCTTACTAAGTGTCCGATACCATTTTTCATTTTCCCCATCATTTCGGGTTCACCGCGTGTACCTTCTGGAAAAACAATCAAAATCGAACCTTTATCCAATGCCTCAATCGCAGGGGTGAAAATATGTAGACCTGCTTCTTTTACTCTGCGTTCGATAGGCACGATGCCAGCAATGTTTAACGCAAACCATTTGATAAATCGATTGCAGAGAAAATAATCCGCCGCTGCAACAGGGCGTACTTTGTTAATGGTGCGTAAGGGAAATAATGACAGCAACGCCGCTGTATCTAGGTGGCTATTATGATTGGCTACCAAAATGGCAGGGCCTGATAATGGTAAATGCTGTTTTCCTCTGACATTTATTCCCAGCATCAGTAATGCCAAGGGTTTAACAATCAGTAGAGCAAATAGGGTGCGTAGCATAATGATGACCTAATAATGCAGAAAATAGACGTAATGAAAAAACAACGGCGCGGTATAAGTTAAGCTATCCAGCCTGTCCAAAATCCCACCATGACCTGGAAGTAAACTACCGCTATCTTTGACCCCAATATCACGCTTCAACGCGGAAATAGTGACATCGCCAACAAACCCAGCCAAGCCACACAGAATGCCTGCACCTAAAGATTCATAGCGTGTTAATGGTGTTAAAAATGGCGCGAGTGTCACTGCTAATGCGGTGGTGGTTAATACGCCACCGACAAAACCAGCCACGGTTTTATTGGGGCTAACTTTTGGGACAATTTTGCGTTTGCCGAAACTTTTACCCCAGATATATTGCGCAACATCATTAATTTCTGTCAAAAATACCAAATAAATCACTAAGCCCATTGCACCGCCTGCTGGATTCACTTCTGCGGGCAATACCAACATAAATGCAGCATGACTCAAGCCAAACACGGTTATCATCAAACCCCATTGTAGTGTGCCGATAGCGCGTAAAAAGCCTTGATTTTCGCCGATTAAAATCATGCGCATCGGTAAAAACAAAAACACAAATACGGGAATAAAAATGATGAATAGCCCATACCATGCAATCCACACCCAATAAAACTGTATGGGAATGGCTAAATAAGCCCAGAACAACACCCGATGATCGGCACGGCGGGTTGGCACTATCGATAAATATTCTTTAAAGGCAAGAAAACTAACAAGACCCAACACAATGACTGACACAGTGCGATTAAATAATACCGCTGTTGCAAACACCGCAACAATTATCCACCATGTTTTTATGCGTAAGCGTAATTCGCTGTAGTCACGCTCAGGTTTAGCGCGAACCAAGTACATAGAGACCAGACTAGCAACGGCAAGTAAGCCGCCGATTACCATAAAGGCGATTTGTACATTGAAAGGAATGTAAGCCGTGTTCATGACGCAATCTCTGCAAGGGCGTGACGAGCGCGATTAAACACTGTCCATATCGTCAACACTAAGATCACTGCAAACAGCCCATTCAACCACATCCCTGAGTCTACACCCAATCCCAACGCCAGCGCGATTGCACCAAACACAAAAGCTCTATCACTTTTACCCATAGGTCCATCATAACGGCGAGACGCACCAATCTGCACCGCAATCACCCCCGTCATTTCCGTGACTATGGCAACAATCACCACCAACACCACCAACCAAGAATATATGCCAGACAACAACGCGAACGGCAAATACAAACCGACATCAGCAATCACATCACACAACTCATTCAAAATTGCCCCTAACGCACTTTTCATATTATGCTCACGCGCTAATAGTCCATCAATGGCATTCAACGCCATACGCACAAACAGCACCACAGGAATTAATAAAAACACCCACGGCTGAGTATGAAAAAATGCCAGTCCAGCACCTGTCAGTAATGATAATAACAATGCGGCAATCGTCACTTGATTAGCGGTAACACCCAAAGCCGCTAACTTACCACACAGCGGACGCAATAAGCGTTGAAAAGCGGGTTTAATATCGTAGATACTTGCCATAATAGTAGTCCTTGGTTTTAAAAACAGTGGTTTTATACATTGCACAAATAGTGCGAACAACGCTACAACTGTGTTGTAGCATCAATTTACCTATTTATACACGAGGTTAAGTAAGTGAGTATAAGTTTTCAGGTAAATGACTGCCAGTCCTTCAAGGACTGGCAGTCATTTATTACCCAAAAACTTTTTCACTGTTACTTATCGTATAATCAAAAATAGAGATAAGGGTCACTCTTGGCTTTAACATCCTAATTTAAGCTGAGTTAGATATAACTCATTGAAAAAATTAAATATTGTTAGGCTTACCATGTTTGTTATTTTCCTTCATCATTAACTAATACTCACCTATGTTTAGTCTTACCCGTTTAATCCTGATTGATTCCTACAAAGCCAATGCGTGGCAAGAACTGCGTTTAAATGGGCATACTAATTTGAACGGCGTGAATGGTGCGGGTAAAACTACGTTATTACGTTTGTTACCGTTATTTTTTGGTGAAAGTCCAAGACGTTTAGTGGCAAAAAGTCGGGTGACGGATAGTTTTGCTAAGCATTATCTGCCCAATGATTCATCTTATATTATTTTTGAATATCAACGCGATCGACAAATGTGCATGGTGGTGATTTATGCCGCGCAAAATGAGGAAAGTTTATATTACCGTTTTGTGAATAAAGCCTTTGCGATTGAATATTTTACCGAGACCCGCACCGATGGCGCGTTTATTCCTATTTCGTGTCGGCATCTCAAAAAACACTTAACCCTTAAACGTATTCAATATAGCGATCAATTGTCTTGCAGTGACTATCGGCGTGTTATTCAAAACTTGAGTAGCAAAGAGTTAGAATTACGACGTTTTGCAACCCAGTATAGTTTTGTAAATGGCGCGGGTGGGCAACGTTTAAAAGACATGGAAAAAATCGTCTCAGGGATGTTGATGCGCTTTACCGAATTTGATGATTTGCGCGAAATGTTAGTTAGTTGTATTGATGAAGAGCGCAAAGAAATCACTCTAAACGTGACTACAGATAATACTTTGCACACTTGGCATAAGGAATATCGTGCCTTTGAGAAGGTGGAAGCAGAACGTCCAAAAGCCATACAGTTGACGCACACAGCGGAGGAATTAGTCCAAACAGCAAACAATCTTGCCGAGTTGCAACAGCGATTACAGTTATTTTTGCAACAAACAGAACAACAAGCGCGAGAACATCAACAAAAATTGAACGCAGCGGGTGAACAAAATAACTTACTCAAAAAGGACTGGCACATACAGGAATTAGCGATACAAACTGTATTGGTAAAGATTAAAGCCGAATTAGAGCAATGCAGACGGGATAAAACCAAACTAGAGCAAGAAAAAGTAAGCTGGCAACAACAAGATATTGATGGACAGCGATTATTAGCCAGTCGCTTGACGGAAATAAAAAACCAACTCAACAATGAAAATGCAAATTATCAACAATTTTCAGCCGCTA
Source organism: Methylococcales bacterium (assembly GCA_037133675.1). Lineage (GTDB taxonomy): Bacteria > Pseudomonadota > Gammaproteobacteria > Methylococcales > Methylomonadaceae > UBA4132. The sequence goes on along the minus strand of JBAXNR010000015.1, from coordinate 11,633 downwards.
TTCAGGACATTAATGCAGAATTTAAACGCAGAGAAGCGGATTTAGCGCGACAATTTGGCAGCCAACAACATGGTTATGAAAAACACATTGATGAACTGAAATATCAAGCGTTACTGACTAAAAATGAGGCTAACGAAGCTTGCCAAAAACAAAAAACTTCGCTAGAAAAAACTACGCAAAGCCAACAAGCAGATATTCAAAACAGAATAACGGCGTTAAGCCAACAATTAGGTGGCATCAGCAGTCAATTAATAGCCGTTACTGCCGATCCACACTTGTTGACGGAAAAAGAACAAAAGCAAGCGCAGTTATACCAACTTTCACAAGACAAACAAGCGGCTGACCAGCAAGCCAGAGAGTTTGAGAAGAAAAAACACGTCATACAAACAGACATTGAACGAATTTTAAAGGATAAACAGCAACGCGCTGACCAGAAGCAAACCATTCAACAGCAACACGCGCTGCTGAAACAACAACTTCATGCCGCGCCTGATAGCTTGCTGGGCTTTCTACGCGAGCAACAACCGCACTGGGTAGAGGATATTGCCAAAGTTATTCATCCAGATTTGCTGTTGCGTGAAGATTTAGAACCCAGCTTAACGACTGAACAGGCGAGTTTATATGGGTTACAGCTTAATTTAACACTACTCACTGCTGACTATACAGCCGATGAAGTGCAAATTCGCCAGCGCATGACCGTGTGTGACAATCAATTAGACGCGTTACAGAGCTTAGATCAGAAAAGCGATAGTGAACTTGAACATCTGCACAAAACTCGCACCACGTTACAGAAGCAACAACAGCAAGCCGAAGCTACAGCGACCAGTTACCAAAATCAATTTAACAAAAACAATCAAGAACTAAGCTCCTTAACGCAACAAATTGAACGCAGTAAAAAACAACGCCGCCAACAATTTGAAAAACAACTGCAAGAGGTTAATGAGCAAATTGCCCAACAAAAGCAACAGTTTCAAGAGACTCAAACGCAATTGAATACTCAGCTTAGCATTCTGCAAACCCAGTTGAATACGGAACAACAACAAATCGATGCCCATAGTCAGCAACAACAGCAAGCCGTGCAGCAGCAAATTTACCAGCTACAACAGCAACAAAAAGATGAGTTAGCCACCTTAGAACAACAGCGTTTGCGGAGTTTGCAGGAACGAAAAGTCGATACCGCAATGGTACTGGATTTAGAAAAAAACATTGCCCGATTGAAAAATGAACAACAGCAAGCAGAAAAAGCCATTGCGGTTGTTGAGAGTCATCAACGCTGGTTGGATAATCAATGGGTGTATTATGAGGATTTTCTGGTCAGTATTCGTAAGGATGAAACTGCGCTACAGCAACAAAATCAACATTATGATTCTGCTAAACAGCGTTTTGAACATGAACAAAAGCAACTAGAAACACAACGTAATGACGCGGAATTGGCTTTGCAAAATTGCCAGAAACAATTAGGCAATATTAAAGGTTTACTCGATAAACTGAGTAAATATCCGCTGAGTCATAATACAGAAGCGCGATTAGAATCTGCGCACACTTTATTATTTCTGCGTAATAATTATCGCGAATTAACCGAACAGTATGAAAACCAGCGTACTGAGCTATCGAAACTGGTACGCCATTTAAAGCGTGTATTAGCACAAGAATTAGGCACACGTCCTGCACAATATTATGCAACGCAAGAAAGTTTATTAGGTTATCAAGCGGAAGATAAGGATTGGATTAATGCTATTCAAAACTGGTATGAAGAAGATTTGGCAACTTATCAACGATTACTTATTTCTCAAGCGCGGAATTTTGGTAGTGAAATTTATGATTACAAACAAAAACTAGAAAGTTTTAATCGAGGTATTGATAAGTTATCTCGCCGTTTAACTGCCAATATCGATAAAAATATTCGCTTTGAAAAAATTGAACAAATTGAAGCGCGTTTAAAATCTAAAGTGGCAGAATTAGATTATTGGAAACAATTGGAAAAATTCTCAGAACTTTATAATGAATGGCAACGAACTGACAATTCACTACCCAGCTCAGAATTTGCCAAAGTCATTGAACAAGTGGCTCAACAGTTACCCAGCAAAGGACGGTTAGAAACAAAGCTAGTTAATTTATTGGAATTAGAAATATTAGTCACTGAAAACGGACGACATAAACGCGCCACGCAATCTGAGGAATTACGGCGTATTTCCAGTGAGGGTTTATCGTATTTAATTCTGTGCGTTATCTTTATTGCTTTGGTGAATATGATACGCAAAGACCAGCAAATAACGATTATCTGGCCGATGGATGAATTAAAAGATTTACATGACTGTAATATTGAACTGTTATTAGAATTATTAGCTAAAAATAATATTCATGTGTTATCTGCTTTTCCGTCTGCCGATCCTAATTTATTAGCCTTATTTGCTAATGCCTATGAATTAGGCAATAACCGTGAAATCATTGAATTCGTATAATTATTATGTTTGAAAAAACCGTAAAACAACTGTTACAGGGTGAATTTATTTGTGCTTATAAATACCCCGATTGCTATCAATATCTACAACAAAGCGAACATTGTGAAAAAGTCGATAATTTTTTAAAACAATTAAATTATCATTTAGCACACACGCCGCAAAAATCAGCCTTTTATGCGGGGTATCAAACGATTGATAATGCGGCGCGTAATGATATACGCAGAGTATTTCAAAACTTTCGTTCTGAATTACAGCCTATTGTCGAATGGTTAGCCTTAATGATGGATGTGCTACATTCAGATAAAGCTATTATGACGGGCGATAGTTTATCGTTTGCGCAGTTATTACAGATTATCGAGCAGAATTCCTCATTTGCCGACCGCTTACAGAGTTTCGCTAAATTAAAAAGTTTTAGTAGTAACGACAGTACCTTAAAAAGCCGCCTAGAAAAATTACTCAAAACCTTGGAAGACTGGAGCTATTTAGTGCTAATCAGTCCTGACACGCTGGTTTATCAAGTCACGGGCAAGTTAGATTATTTTTATCAGGCATTAGAATTTATTCAAGAACATGAGTGTGTTGCTAAAGAACAAGCTGACCAAGAAACTGCGCAAGAGAGTTTATTTTGAATACTATGCAGCACAGTTTAGAGCGATTATTAAAATCCTTAGCCAATCAGCACGACCACATCACCGCCGCGTATTTTACGGGCTTCGTTAAAAAAGATAACCAAAATCAACGCGCCCTTAATCAATTAGAACAACAAAAAATACTGGTTAAATACGATGAGGATTCTTATCGACTGACTAATCGTTTAAGTCATTTTTTAGACCACGCCTTAGATAGTGAGCGGGTAAAACGCTTAGATACAGATTTAGGCAGTTGGATGGACACCTTAGAACAATATATTGGCTTACATCATGACGCGTGGCATGAACAACGCGAGGCTGATTATGATAATTACAGGGCTGAAATTGAACGGCTGATTTTTGATTTAGCTGATACTTTAGAAGAAAATACTAGCTATCTGGTGATGCAGGTCAGTAGCCATTTTGCCAACGTGCGCACACTCACCGAAAAACGCAGGCAAAATGAATTTTATCTGAGCCGTGCAGAAAAATTAGTTAATGCGGTGAGTTCGTTGGCTACTCAAGCATTGCTGGAAAAAGTTGAAGATCATCCTGAATTACATCAACTACTACAACAGCATTTATTCAACGCGCTGGATTTATATCGCCAACGACTACAAGACACACTCGATAAGCTAAAAGATTTTTTATTTGAATTTCGACAAATTGAAGCGCGGGCGCAATTGGTACGAAGCTTTGCTTTTTTCTTACAGAAAAATCCCCATTATCAGCTACAAGATTGGAGTGAAAGCGACACTATTCCCGCACATTGGAATCAAATTAAACCCTTATCGATTGCAGCTTATGCGGATATTTCTGACCGTCAACTAGAAGACGAGTTAGATGTAATTGTACAAAAACTCAAAACAGACTCTTTAGCCGAAAATAAACCCACACAACGGACGGTTAATGCGATAACGCAACAAGTCGCGCAAAAAACCTTAGTGTTACCTGCGCACAGTAAACAACTAGATAACTATTTTGCCAATGTGCAGAACGCGACACAGGCAATTTCGGCATTAGTATTTCAGCAAGAATTTGTCAGTGATATAGATGCTAGGTTTTGGTTAGCCTGCGTATTACATGATTATTTACGCCGACAACATCGACAAGGCTTACAAATGGAGTTTGTTGAAGCGCGTGAAGAAAACTGTTTTACAGGCAATAAAAAAGTGCGCGATATTTTGGTTCGGTGTCTTCCTAAATGAATAAACGCTGGTTACAAGTGATTGAACGGGCGGTAAACAGCGCACAAACTGAGTTCGCGCTTAATCAAAGTTGGCAAGAGATACACCAAGAGTACGCGCTTGGGCAGTTAGCAAATGGCAAAATTATTCTGACCGCCAATGACAAGCAACAATTGAGGGAGTTAGTTCGTTGTAAATTAGGCGTTGATTTGAGTCAACACCGTGTCAGTGATTTCAATAATCTGCACCGTGAACAAGCCTTAGCCCTTGGTAACAATGAAAAATTAGCGGGCTTGGCGGTTAAGCGTAATCGTTTAGCCATCAAGGCACTGCCGAATCAGCGTGTAAATATCAACCAGCAATCTTATTCATTACCGTCTTTTGCACATTTGGATATTGCCTTAGAAAACATAAACCAAGTGGGACACGATTGTATTTTAGTGATTGAAAATTATCGTTGTTTTGATCGATTAGATCGTATGCGGTTTCAGTTGACTGAACGTTTTTCCCAGCCTTTAGTCGTGTATCGTGGTGATAAAGAGTACAGGTGTTCACAATTTTTACAGCAAACAAAACTACCCGTGTTAGCCATGACGGACATTGACCCCGCAGGGTTAATAATTGCTCAGTCATTGCCTTATGTAGTGGCATTAGTCGCGCCTGAATTGTCAGTGCTTGAATCTATTCTGATAAATAAGGATGTGGCTAATCCAACTTTATACAGCAAACACGCCAATTATCACCATGCGTTAGAGCGTAGCGAACAACTGACAATTCGCCAATTTTGGCAGTTGTTAAAGCGTTATCAAGCAGGCGTAGTACAGGAGCATTGGTTGAATGCTGATGTTGAGCTACTTATTCACTGATGTTACGCATACCACCCGAAAAAGTTATAATTTTCAACATGGAAAAAGAAAATATTGCCGTGGTCGGTTTAGAAAAAGCGGGTAAAAGTACGCTGTGGTATTGTGTTGAAATTCAAATGTCTGGTGCGGGTTAAAACAGTAGGGGCGGATTAACCCGCCCCTACACTTCACCGCCTAAAAACGTCTGTAATTACCGCAACACACCCTTTGGACTGCTATAACTGTCCAATACCTGCACATAATTGGCACGTTCATAGGCACTGGGGTCAATCGCGTGTTGTTGGCTGACACTGCCTTTGAGTTGCTGTATGGACTGGTATTCATGTTCAACCAGCCATTGTTCTAACTCATCACGCATTTGCGTGAGCCGTCCCGTGCCTTCTTTTAATAACACACTGCATAAATGCACTACATCTGCACCCGCTAACAAGGCTTTGATAACATCATCAGTTTGATGAAAGCCGCCTGTAACTGCCAATGATAAATTGGCGCGTCCATATAATAACGCCGTCCAGCGCACGCGTAGTAAAGCTTCTGACGCGGTGGATAGTTCCAGTTTGGGAATAACATCCAGCGTTTCCAAGTCTATATCAGGCTGATAAAAGCGGTTAAAAATCGCTACCCCATTTGCGCCCGCCGTTTCTAAGCGTTTAATAAAATGCACAGGCGAGCTAAATTGTGGCGACAATTTCATGGTTATCGGGATGCTGACGTGCTTTTTTATCGCCTGCAAAATTTCCACATAATTATTTTCGACAACTTCGCTACTATCGTTAACATTAGCGGCAAGATGGTAGATGTTTAATTCCAGCGCGTCCGCTCCCGCTTGTTGTAAGTGAGTGCTGTAGTCTATCCAGCCGCTGAGTGATGAACCGTTTAAACTGGCAATCACAGGAATATCTAGGCTGGATTTAACAGCTCGTAGATTTTCTAAATACTGTTCTTGATAAGATTTAATGTTATGGGGAACAGGGTGAAATGAATCGGCTTCGCCTGTGCCTAGTGCTTGTTGAAAAAAGAACCGATCCATTTGTTGGGCTTCAGATTCGATTTTTTCTTCAAATAACGAGTGCATGACAATGGCAGACGCGCCTGCATCTTCGAGTTTTTTGGCACTATCAGCATCTTTACTAAACGGTGATGAGGAAGGTACTAATGGATGCGCCAGTTTTAAACCGAGGTAAGTAGTCGTTAAATCAACCATTGTTTTGCTCCTTTGCACTGTCAGTTTTTAATTGGACTTTGATTGCCGAGACGCTGGTGGTTTCATTCCATGCCAGTTCGGACAGTTGTTTGTAATAGTGATAACGATTTTTTACATCTTGTTGCGCTTGGGCTAAAAAGCGTTCCGCATCTTCGGGATGACTTTGCCATAACATACTGAAACGGGTTTCGGTTTTAACAAAATCGCGGTAAGGAATAGACGGCTCAGCGGAATCCAACTGCATCGGATTTTTACCTTGTTTTATCTTGTTAGGATTGAAACGGAATAATGGCCAATGCCCACTTTTTACCGCTAGATTTTGTTGACGGTGGTTGTTGGACAAGTCCACACCGTGTGCAATACAAGGCGCGTAAGCAATAATAATCGATGGACCATCATGCGCTTCGGCTTCGATAAACGCATTCAGAGTTTGTACATCTTTACCTGCATAGGCAATATGCGCCACATAGACATTAGCGTAATCCATTGCCAATAAGGCTAGGTCTTTTTTCGCTGTAGCTTTACCGCCAGCGGAGAATTTAGCAACTGCGCCTAAGGGTGTGGATTTTGAAGTTTGTCCGCCTGTGTTGGAATACACTTCGGTATCTAACACTAGAATATTGACATTGCGACCACTGGCAAGAACGTGATCCACGCCACCAAAACCGATGTCATACGCCCAGCCGTCACCACCGATAATCCACACACTTTTTTTGCATAGATTGTCTGCGAGTTGGATTAAGGTTTTTGCGGCTGGAGTTGTCGTGTTGCTGAGTGCTTGTTTGAGTTCTGCCACGCGTTCGCGTTGCTCATGAATACCCACTTCATTGGATTGGTCAGCATTTAAAATCGCATCAACCAATTCACCATCCAGCGAGTCACGCAATGACGCTAATAATTCACTGGCTTGTTCTGCGTGCTTATCAATAGACACCCGCATTCCTAAACCAAATTCGGCATTGTCTTCAAACAAGGAGTTATTCCATGCAGGACCACGACCTTCGGCATTTTTAGTCCAAGGCGTAGTCGGTAAATTGCCACCATAAATCGATGAACAGCCAGTGGCATTAGCAATCACCATACGATCACCAAATAATTGCGAAGCCAGTTTTAAATACGGGGTTTCACCGCAACCGACACACGCGCCAGAAAATTCAAATAACGGTTGCAGAACCATCACGCCTTTAATGGTGTTGGTTTTTAACTTCGTTCTATCGTATTCAGGGATATTTAAAAAGAAATCCCAATTTTCGCGCTCAGCTTCCAGCAACGCAGGTTGTGGACTCATGTTTAAAGCTTTACGACTAGCGTTGGATTTATCACGAATCGGGCAAATATCGACGCACAGCGTACAGCCTGTGCAATCTTCGGGCGCGACTTGATAAGTCATCGATAAACCAGCAGGAAAATCTTTGCCCAGCATAGCCGCGTGTTTAAAGGTGGCAGGAGCATCCGCTAATAATTCAGTCGGATAAATTTTGCTACGAATCGCGGCATGAGGGCAAACCATCGCACACTTACCACATTGGGTGCATAAATCGGTTTCCAATACAGGAATTTCTAAAGCAAGATTACGTTTTTCAAACGCCGCTGTACCGACTGGGAATGTACCATCAATCGGCATTGCACTGACAGGCAACAAATCACCACGCCCTGCGATAATTTCGCCTGTGACTCGTTTAACAAACTCAGGTGCGGTGTCTTTAATCACAGAAACTATATCAAACGTGCTACTGACTTGAATAGGCAATGGCACAGAATTCAAGCTCGCCAGCGTTTCATCAATTGCCTGAAAATTCAATTCGACGATGCGTTGACCTTTTTTTCCATAAGTTTTTTCCACTGCGTGTTTAATGGCGGCTATCGCTTGGTCTTGTGGTAATACGCCAGAAATTGCAAAGAAACAGGTTTGCATGATGGTGTTAATACGCTTACCCATGCCCGTTTTTTCCGCGACTGCATAACCGTCAATCACATAAAAACGAATATTTTTTGCCAGCATTTGTTGCTGCATTTTGGTGGGTAAAGAGTCCCAAACTTTATCGGCGGGTTCGGGCGAATTCAGCAAAAACACCGCATTGTCTGCCGCGTTATCGAGCATATTGTAACGCTGTAGAAAAATAGTTTGATGACAACCAATAAAATTGGCATCGTTTTCACCGATTAAATAGCTGGATTGAATCGGATTCTTACCAAAACGCAAATGCGACACTGTGACCGCGCCTGATTTTTTTGAATCATAAACAAAATAACCTTGAGCGTTTAAATCGGTATCTTCACCGATAATTTTGATAGTGTTCTTATTTGCGCCTACTGTGCCGTCACTGCCCAAACCGTAAAACATCGCTTGAATAGTATCCGCATTAGCACCCGTGCGAAAATTTGTATCCCAGTCTAAACTGGTGTGAGTGACATCATCATAAATACCGATAGTGAAATCATTTTTAGGCTGGTCTTTTTTCAGTTCATCATAAACCGCTTTAATCATCGCGGGGGTGAACTCTTTAGATGACAAACCATAACGACCACCGACTATTTTCGGCAAGGTCGGAAATTTCGCGTCGCCGCTGATAAAATCTTGAGCAATCGCGCCCAATATATCTTTATAGAGCGGTTCGCCGTCTGCACCTGGTTCTTTAGTGCGATCTAATACCGCAATTTTACGCACCGAGGCAGGTAATGCGGCTAATAGTGTCTTAGCATCCAATGGACGATATAAACGGACAATCAACACGCCCACTGATTCACCGTGAGCATTCAGATAATTCAGGGTTTCTTCCACGGCTGTCGCGCCTGAACCCATGATGATAATCACACGTTCTGCATTTTCCGCGCCGATATAATCAAACAAACGATACTGCCGACCTGTGAGTTCAGCAAAACGGTTCATGGTAGCTTGAACAATAGCGGGCAAGGCGTTATAAAACGAATTCACCGTTTCGCGTGCCTGAAAATACACGTCTGGATTTTGTGCAGTGCCGCGTAACACAGGATTATTAGGGGTTAACGCACGACTACGATGTGCTGTTACCCAATCCTCATTAATCATGGCGCGTATTACGTCATCACTAATATCGACAATTTTTGCCACTTCATGCGAGGTTCTAAAACCATCAAAAAAGTGCATGAACGGTACACGACTTTCTAAGGTTGCTGCATGAGCAATCAGAGCAAAATCCATTGCTTCTTGCGGTGAGTTGGAACATAGCATCGCAAAGCCCGTCATCCGTGCTGACATCACATCACTATGATCGCCAAAAATAGACAAGCCCTGACACGCCAAAGAACGCGCCGCAATATGAAATACCGCTGGTGATAATTCACCCGCAATTTTATACATATTGGGCAACATCAATAATAAACCTTGCGAGGCGGTGAAGGTAGTTGCTAAAGAACCCGCTTGTAACGCGCCATGTATCGCACCCGCTACCCCCGCTTCACTTTGCATTTCGATAACTTGCGGTACAGTTCCCCACAAATTAACCTGTCCTTTTGCCGACCATTCATCCGCCCATTCGCCCATATTGGACGACGGCGTAATCGGATAAATGGCAATAACTTCATTGAGTTTGTGCGCGATACTAGCCGCTGCTTGGTTGCCATCGATGGTAAGTGTTTGCTGATTGTGCATAAAACGACCTCTTAGATGAATGAAAAACTGAGAATATACCGCTAGTTTACCCCTAATCATTAAGGGGTAGCAGAGGAAAATTAGCTATGTGTACAATTTCATCGCCAAGAATTTATTTTTCTAAGCGTTTAATCGCTAGATCATGTAAGCGTGATAAACTGAATAACGCCACTATTGAACCCAATAAAGCGTAAGCCATATCCGATTGTGTATCCCAAATATAGCCTTGTGTGCCTAAAAAAGCGTCTGCATTTTGTCCAATTAATAACGCGACCCACCATTCAATCAGCTCATAAAACGCGCTGATGGCTAAGCATATACAGACGACAAAAAAGTTTAGCCACTGTTGTCGATGTAGTACTTGGTTTTTGATAATAATTTCTCTGGTAATCATCGCAGGAACAAAGCCTTGGGCAAAATGCCCGACTTTGTCGTAATTATTACGCGCAAAAATGCCATTGTCTTTTAGCCAATCAAATAACGGTACTTCGGCATAAGTGTAATGTCCGCCTATCATCAGAATAATGCAGTGAATCAGGATTAAGCTATACAGCAAACCTGTGAGTGGAAAGCATTTTCGTGTCATTAGCAAAACGATAAAACCCATCATGGCGGGTAAGTTTTCCATCAACCATGTTAGATAGTCTTTAGGATTTATCGCCGACCACAGCAATACCAAGAAAAATACAATCACGCCAATTTTAGTCATTATTCATTCGCTTCTACGTCAAAGTCTATTAACAATTATAATCCGCTAACTCCCTTTATGCTGAATCTTTACTTATGTTCATTCGAATTTGTTAAACGAGTCACAGGCGAAATTATCGCAGGGCGTGGTGATTTGTTACCCGTCAGTGCAATGCCGATTGATGGCGCATTCCCTGTCGGTACAGCAGCGTTTGAAAAACGTAATCTTGCTTTAAAAAAGCCTATATTGGAAACGGATTTCTCTATCACGCAGCAATTGAAAAAACTCGGTTAAACCCGCAATAGCTTTATCGCCATGCCATAACACGCCATCCATGTCGATGATAAGGGCTTTAATATTGGTAAAATCTTGCATAGTATCATTCTCGAAAAGTAACAAAGTAGTGTGAGTATCTTATAGGCTGTGGGCTAGCACAAGTGTGTTATGCAGTTTAAGTGAATTGTGCCTTACAAGTGCATAGTAAACCTTGTCATTACCATAAAATACTGGATAATACAAAACAATACCATGACGACAACCTTGTATATAGGTTGGTTGTTTGCACCTTGGATTCAAGTACCAATAAAATGAATCAATCGATAAACAAACAAAAGTTAAAATACGGCAAGCTCAGCGCGGCGGTAAGTGATCTATTTGAAGAATTAGTCATTGCCAATGAAGAACTCGCCTTTCAAAACATAGAAAAAGAAAAACGAGCTTCTGAATTAATCATTGCCAATACAGAACTTGTTTTTCAAAACTCAGAAAAAGAAAACCGCGCCGCCGAATTAGTCATTGCCAATACAGAACTCGCTTTTCAAAATGAAGAAAAAGAAAACCGCGCCGCTGAATTAGTCATTGCCAATAAAGAACTTTTTTTTCAAAACGCAGAAAAAGAACACCGAGCCGCCGAATTAGTCATTGCCAATAAAGAACTTTTTTTTCAAAACGCAGAAAAAGAACACC
>JBAXNR010000014.1:0-60425 GCA_037133675.1 Methylococcales bacterium | reverse complement strand
CACTGCCCTTTCACGGCGGTAACAGGGGTTCGAACCCCCTTGGGGACGCCAATAAATGAAGGGCTATCAATGATAGCCCTTTTTTATGCCCGTGATTTTAACTATAATCCCCGTTTAAACTATATTAGCCTTCATTCACGGATATGAACGACCAAGCCAGACAACTCTTGCTTCGAATAATTCGTGATTATGGCGTGGATCTCGTCAACAATCCGCAAAGACTTAACGCACTGTTTAAAGATTACGCACAAGGGCAATTCAAGCGCGAAATATTTTTATGCGTACACGCAGTCCGTGAGGGCATTGTTACTGATTTACAAAATAACCAACATTTACCCTTAGATGCCCTATCGGCTCGCCTTGCTAACAAGCTACAAGAGGATTGTGGATTTGATCAACAAGCCGCCTATTGGACGGTAGAAACGTGGCTTGCCGCACTGGGATTAAGCAATAGATTTCCTAGAAGAAGAATCATCAGACCCCAACCAGTGGCTGAAAAACTACCGCCACAAATATCACCTATCCCAATAGATGATCCCTCGCAAATAAGCCGTTTCATGAGACCACACCCGAACTCTTCAGACGATGATGAACTTAGTTTGATTATTGAAGACAGTGTCACTTGGTTTAAAAAATTAGTTGGCTGGCATCAAAACTATACCAATAATGGTGATGGCACAGTGACTGATAGTCGAACAGGCTTGCAATGGACGCGCTTTGCACTAGGACAGTATTGGAATGGCAAAACCTGTGAAGGCAGAGCCATTGAATGCAGCCTAAAAGACGCTCTGGATGCGGTTAAGCAACTAAACAATAATCGAACGCTTAACTGCGGATATTCAAACTGGCGTATTCCAACGTGGGAAGAGTTAAGTAGTATTCGAGGCTCTAGTTCTCAAGTCATTGATACAAAGGTATTTCCAAATAACCCCGATGGTAGATTTTGGACTACGACAGAAAGCACGAGTCTTGATCTCACAGGCTCGACAGAAAAACGCTTTTATACTGTTAATTTTAATCGCTTCAACGCCTACTACGCCTTTAGTACCTCACTTATGAATGACGAGAAATACACCCGCCTTGTTCGCTAATGTGTGAAATAATAAATAAGCAGTGTTCAGTTGATTTTATATGGGGCGAACTTCGCTATAATCTCTTAAACATCGCTTGCAACCTAAGTAATTATTTATCATGAACAATAAAGCACGACAACACCTATTCCAATTAATCTGTGATTACGGTATTGATGTGACTAAAGATATACGACGTTTAGAGGCACTACTCAAAGACTACACGCAAGGACAATACAAACGGGAAGTTTTTTTATGTGTCCAAGCAGCGAGAGAAGGTGTGATTGATGCTCTGCAAAACAATAAGCACCTGCCTTATGAAGTAGTCGCTGTTCGCTTAACCAAACAACTACACCAAGATTACGGACTTGATTTACACGCGGCAAAATGGGCAGTGGGCAGTTGGGTGGTGGTATTAGGACTAACCGATAAATTCCCGCGTCCGAAGCAGTCAGTTATTAATCTGCAACCGTTGCCAACTCCTGTCAGCCCCGCACCGATTATAAACACCCAAACAACGCATCAGCACACAAAAACTATTGTCATCAATAAACTGGTCGCCAATCGCTATTCAGATCAAGGTGATGGTACTGTGGTAGATACTCAAACAAGTTTGCATTGGATGCGTTTTGCGCTGGGGCAAACATGGAATGGTAAACATAATATCAGCGAAGCCAAACGCTACACTTGGCAAGAAGCCATCGATGCCACCGATAAATTCAATCAATCAGGTGGATTTGCAGGTTATCAAGACTGGCGCGTACCCACTATCGACGAACTAAAATCCATCGTTGAGCGTAACAAAAAACCCGCTATCAATCACGCGATGTTTCCTGCTACGCCACTGTCTTTATTTTGGTCTTGCTCATCGGTTGTCAATGCCAATCAGTCAGCGGGTTCAACAGCCTATTTTAGACGCAGTACTCAATCTTACTCACCAGTTGAGTCAGCGTGGGCAGTTTATTTTTATGGCGGCAGCGCGTATTGGTACGGAAAAACCAGTTACTACTACATTCGACTGGTACGCGATTAAATAGTCTATTTTGCTACTTGGCTTGGTAGGCATAAGGACACCAGAAAAGTCGCGACCAACATCAAGCCGCCTAAGAAGATCATTGCTGTCGTGGGATCAATATGTTGTGCGGCTGACACAGTATATGTACCAACCGCTAACAACATCGCCAAATTTTGAAAAAAGTTTTGTAACGCCACCGCGCTACCGCTACCGATGGTTTGTTGTCCTTGTTCTTGTAACACCGCATTAATTGGTACGATGAACAATCCACCCATCATGCCGATGGCGAATAACACCGCTTGGGCAGGTATGACGCTGGTAGTAAAACTAAGTCCAACAATAAATACCGCCATAAGATACGCTGGAATTCTGGCGCGGCGTAGGTGTTCCATAGGAATAAGATATGGCACGATGATTGAACCCGCGATGATACCGACGGTTAAATACAGCGTTAAATCCGCAATCTCACTGGCATTTTTTGATAGTAAAACCAGTGGAGCCCAAACAATCAAAATGACGCGCAAACTTGCTGCGGCTGCCCAGAATAATGAGCCGCCTAATACCGAAAAACGTGAACGCGGCGTGGTGAAAAATAATGCCATTTGTTTACCAAATTCAACCAATGCGTTTTCCGTGCTGGTTTTTTTAGTGACTTTTACGGGGAGTGACAGGGTTGCTAGTGCTGAGACCACGAATAACCCTATTGTCATCAGCAACGCGATTTGCGTTGAGTAATCTGCAACCATCGCGCCTATTTTCATGCCCAATAAAATTGCCAAAATAGTTGAGCCTTCAATCCAACTATTGGCTCTTAATAAGGCTTCATGACCTGCTAATTCTGGCAGTATGCCGTATTTTGCAGGGCTATAAATTGCTGCACCGATACCAACAATACAGTAGGCAATCAACGGTTCTACGTCAAGTAATAATAAGCCTGCACCCACAGCTTTTATGATGTTGGCAATAATTAACACATGGGATTTAGCATGATTATCAGCAAAACCACCAACCCAAGGCCCTAATACAACGTAAGCAATTAAGAACATAGCTTGCAAGGCGGGAATATACCAGCTAGGTTGTGTGCCTGCTTGCATAACGATAGCAATCACAGTGAACAAAATGGCATTATCGGCAAAGGCAGATAAAAACTGGGCGATTAGCAGTGGATAGATTTGTTTGTTCATAGTGGGTAGGTTTTTAGGATTAATGGATGATTGGGTAGGTAGTGGCGTACAAAACCTATTTTGGATTCGATCAATAATTTTAACTATCATAGTCTCTAAATTGATTAGCCACGAATAGAAAACTGTCAGTAGCCAAACATAAATAACTACACCAAAAACAGCAATGCCAACCGTGGGAAGCGTCACTGTCAAAAGGACAGAGAACACAGCGACTATCCATATTGAGCGAGTGCTGAGGTCAATATTCATCGCCCGCAAACCAAAAAGCAGTAAAACCAATAATAAGCCACTGAGTATAGCCAGTGCCGATACTGCCCACACGGAAGCTTCAGTATTTTCAAGAAAAATGGGATAACTGACTGCCACGCCCACTAAAATATCGATAATATATACGGGGTAACGCTGAGGTTTTTCAGAAAAATAAGCGTGTAAGTCGGTTAAATTAGCGGTTTGGCAAGTAATGAACCAATCCTCGCGTTGAGTCTGTGCCAATTTATGATGATAGTGATTCGTTAGCCAACACGGAAACCTGTGTGAATACCTCGCAGGTTTAGCATCATGCTGGGCTTGAAAATAGGGGTTATAACGTGAACACACTTGCCGATACAATGCTGATAATTGCAGCAGCGCGTCAAAACGCTGTTTACTCCATTTACTTTGCGCTGTTTCTATCCACGATACATTATTTGTCCAACTGAAATACTCACAGGCAGCAGCAAACACTAGCAGAGCAGGACGGTCAGCATAAATCAGGCTGTCGTAGAGTTTTTCTTCATAGTCCATGCGTTGGTCAATATTCATGGTATTGAAGTCAGTTGTGTGAGACTGAAAACACGCCAATGCCGCTTGCTCATTCGCAGGTTGCTTATAACTGTTTAATTGTTCGATTAAGCTGGCGATATGAATCGGTGGCCTTTGAATCCACGCTAAATCATCTTCGTTGGGCGCGTGTTGGTCTTGCAGTTCAATAATGGGTTTATCAACTAGGCGGTTAGATTCATCGTTACTAGCGTCAATAAGATTGGAATATGACTGCCAGTCCTCCAAAGGACTGGTAGTCGTCAACTGTTCAGTTTGTGAGTCATCGATACTAGGCGTAATTTCGAGTAGTTGAATAATTGGTTTATCGACTAGACGATTAAAATCACCCTCTCCCGCTTCGGTTTGTACCTCCTGTTCTAGTGGCTCCGAATTGCAAACCTCCGAGGTTTTTAAAACCTCGGAACTTGATTCCCCTTCCTCATAGTGCTGTTGATAACAACATTGCTCTAACAGACTTTCATAAGCGGAACGAATACGCGCAAATTCTTGAGGGTGAGAATCAGGGCGGTATTGTTTAATCAGCGCAGCGTAGGCTCGCTTAATAGTACGCTCGTCAGCATCATAGCCCACGCCCAATAACTCATAATTACTCATAGCTACCAGCACTGTTCTAAATAATCGAGTGCTTGAGTTAATTCCTGCCGTGCTTTGCCGATGATAGTGACATCTTGCGTTTCCAGTACCGAATTAAAACGGCTTAACAAGTCGCCCACTTGTTGGCGTTCATAGCCTAAAAATTGTTCATACAAGCGATTAGCGCGTTCCAAAGCGAGACGATTTTCTTGTTGATCTCTGGGGTGAATTTTTAGTGCCGCTAATTCGAGACGGCGGCGTTCAATATCTGCATCGCTAACATTCCCCGCCAGTTCTTTAATCAGTAAATTGCTGGTTGTGCCTGTTTGGTCAACCACCACATCAACATCGAGTATGCCATTTATATCGTAGGTATAGCGCACGCTTAATGACACTTGCCCCGCTGGTTTGGGCGGAATCGTCATTGTTACCGAGCCTAATTTGACATTATTACTGCAAGAACGTGACTCGCCTTGATAAATGTCAACAGTAAGCTGGGCTTGATTATCAGCAACTGTGCAAATGGTACGCACGCGACTAGCAGGAATCACGGTATTGCGCTCAATAATCGGCAGAAAAACATCTCTAAACCAACCGCCGCGACCATCGTCTTCTGACACACGCACCCCTAAACTGTGTGGGCAAACATCAGTTAACACGATTTCAGAAAACGCTTCATTGCGTAGACGTAAACCAGCGCACACGGCAACGCCTAAGGCAATCGTTTGATCGGGATCAATATAACGTGACGGCAAACGGGCGAATAATTGCGCTACTAATTTGCGCACAATGGGCATTCGAGTCGCGCCACCAACTAGGACAACTTCATCTAAATCGCCAGCCCGCAAACGTGCATCACGCAAAGCACGTTCTATGGGTGCGCGTAATCGGTCTAACAGCGGCTTGCATTGCGCCTCAAAAGTATCGTGACCGATAGTCAGAGTTTTAGGCACGCCATCAATCAAAACGCTCATGTCCGCTTGTTGCTGAATGCTTAATTTACATTTGACTGATTCCGCAGCAAAGCGAATCGCCGCTAGCAATGCGGCGTTTTTCTGCTGTCTACCGCCTAAGTTCATTTTCTGAATAAAGAAATCGACTAACACTTGGGTAAAATCATCACCGCCTAAAAAGCTATCGCCGCCCGTGGCATGAACTTCCATGATACCGTCGAATTTTTCTAAAATAGACACATCAAACGTACCGCCGCCTAAATCAAAAATCAGAAATTTAGCTTCGGTGTCGCGGTCTTGAATGCCATGAAACAACGCGGCTGCGGTGGGTTCATTCAGTAATTGAATCACTGTTAAACCCGCTAACTCACCTGCTAAACGGGTGGCTTTGCGTTGCTGATCGTTGAAATAAGCAGGCACAGAAATAATGACTTCACGCACTTCGTGTTTAAGCTCAGCTTCGGCATCGGCTTTTAATGAGCGCAGGATTAACGCAGATAAATCTTCGGGTTTAAACTCATGTTTCCCTAATTTAACCACCGTTGTTGAACCCATTAATCGCTTGAATGAGGCAACGGTACTGTCAGGGTATTTAAGCAGCCGTTCCTTTGCAGTTGCGCCCACTACTAATGTGCCGCTTTCATCAATGCTCACTACCGACGGAGTGAGAAACTCTCCGTGCGCATTCGTGATCACCACGGGGACACCGTCCTTTAAATAACTAATCAGACTATGGGTTGTGCCTAAGTCAATACCTAAAATCATGGTGTCCTCACAGTGTTATGGCAACGATTGTTTTAGCAATTATTTTACGCCAAAATAAACATCAACCCCGAAATCACCTTATGAATTTGATGCCTCAAGGTTTTTTTGTTTCTAATGCCGCCAAGTGCTCAAACAGGATACGTTTGACTTCTTCGATAACTTCGGGTTGACCTTGGCATGAATGACTCCAATTGACTACCAGCTCAGAAACAGCCTCATCAATGTGCGCACTTTTATAGGCAACCACACCATCATCGCCTTCTTCTTTTGGACCATCGCCTTCGACGGCGATAATCGAGTGTGCTGTAACTGCTGTAACAGGTATTGATGCCAGAATTTGTAGAGCGGGGTTATTTGGATTCATGGTGTCAATAGATGTCATGGGTCTGCTTAGCATTGCAGCAACTTTCTCATCGCCTGATGCAGTGGCAATTTGCGCTAATAATGCGGTGCTATTAACCACGGTCATCGGTAAGTTGACGAGTTTGGAAGCAAGCCCTGTTATTAATTGGGATGCAGCTAACATAGCTCCATGTTGTGGTGTCGAAATAAATACCACGCGCTTAACGAAAGGCAAAGGCGTATAGAACGCAGATTGCTGTACGAATTCACGCGCTTCTGGGCTAAGTTTTATTTGTTCGAATGGTTTGTCACTAATCATATCCCAAAATTTTGTCCCGCTGTCAATGGCAGTGAGCTTGGTCAACAATCCACCTTGACTGTGACCAATGACTATCATGTTCTGTAATGCTGGATCTTTACCTTCTGGATCGAGTTCATGCACAGTGTTAGTCAGTGCTTTGCGTAGCCGCCCCGCTGAATAGCCAATGCCTCTACCACTATCGTAAACAAATGCCCATATTTGAAAGCGTTCGCGGATTTTTGGATCGCCATTGAGTTCATTGATTAGTTCAGCCCAGCGTGCAGGACTTGATGCAGTTCCATGCACTAACACCACAGGAATTTTTCCTGCTTTGTAAGGCTGCATGGTGAAAATACCGTCCTGCGCTCGGTCTTTTGGAATCAAACCACTGGTGAAGATTGCCCCATTGAGAAATCCAGCGATTTCCATTGCGTAGAGCGGGCTATTATTCAGTTGATAGGCAAGAGCAGCTGTTGGATCGGACTCGATAGGCTGCTTTTGCCCGTCAATGGTTACTGTTGAGGTTTTATCCGCCGCATACACTTCAATGCGCCCTTGTATTTTTCCCTTGCTCAAGCTGGCTCGCACGTTTTCAAAACGTAATAGTGCAGTGACGGGAACTTTTGTGTGTTGTCCAAGACGATCTGAACCAATAGCTTTTTTTGTTGTTGCTGGTGTTTTTGCAAGACTCGCTGCCAATGGAACACCGATGCCAGATTGATGGTAGCGGTTTCTGAGACCATCCACTTCTAGGGCAGTTGTGGAAATAAAACGGTCAAGCGGGTATCCGCCCCATGACATCCCAGATTCATCCAGACTCAGCTGTAGTGTACCAAAAGGAAGTTTATAAGTTCCCGCCTTTAAACGTACTTCATCTTCCTCTGCGTTATCAGTTGCTGCCAGACCTTGGGCGACGGCTTGGTTGTAAATATCATAGCTCAAGCGAAATCGTGGATCGGTTGACGGTATCTGCATACTCGTGCCATTTTCTGGATACAGCAGTGACCACGCATATACGGCTGATGCTAGATAATAGGCGTGGTCATTGGTACGCTGGGCATGAAATAAGGATAGTTCTGCCAACGCAAACAACTGATCATCATCGCCGACTGGTTTAAGACCTTTATGGAGTTCAGCCAACACTATGGCTGGCTCTGTTTCAAATCGATCCAGTAAGCCGTGCTGTCTGAGAACGATGCTGGATGCGTTTGATAGTTCACCCGACGAAATTGCACTTGCGGTCTGAATGCCATAAGCGGTCTGAATGTCCACATGATTTACGCTGACGGGTGTCGCGCATCCTGAGAGTATGAGTGTAATGCTGATGGATAGAATAAAAGCAAGCGTTGTTGTTTGTTGTTGTTTCATGTTCTGTCCAACTTTAAAGAGTTTCAGTTGTTTGTAAGGAATCGAACAAGTCAGGCTTTTCTCCCACTAAATCCGCGATATGTAAAGTCTGGGTAGGAAATGCAAATTCTACCTCAATAATTTCAGCTAAACGCAAAATGTCCAAAAAAATCCGTTGCCGCTCAGTGAGTTCATCCATCCTAGCAGGCACTTTGAGAAAAAAATCCACTAAAATATCCAGACTATGTGAACCAAACTGGTAGAAAAATACCTGAAAATTATCTTTACGCGTGTCAGGATGAGATTCAAGAATTTGTTTAACGCCTTCAACAAAGTCTTTTATTTTCTCAATGGGTGTGTTGTATGTCAGGTTAAGGTCAATTTTAATCTGCCGATAATCACGCAATGCCATATTATCAACGGTACTGTTCACCACCTGACTACTGGGAATAGTGACCAGAGAGTTATAGGTAGTGCGAATCCGTGTGCTACGAAAGCCCACTCCCTCAACCACCCCTTCGATACCTGTCAATTTAATCGAATCACCCACGGTGAAAGGTTTTTCAATCATGATAATAAGCGAGCCAATCAAATTAGCGATGGTTTGTTGCGCCGCCAGCGCGACTGCCAGACCGCCGACTCCAAGTCCAGCTAATACTGAGTAGGCGGGCAGACCGATTCGGTCGGCTCCAGCGATGAGGATAGCAATCGCCACGATAAAAGTGATAAGTCGTAACACCAAACGGATAAGCTGACTATCAATGCTACTAGTCAGCAAATGTTCCTGAGCAATCACGCTGGTAGCAATTGCTCCACCCGTTACCCAAGCCGTCCAAGTCAGAGCAAGATAGAATAGCGTCCAGAATAATAGCGTGAATACCACATAAATATCGCTCGAAATTCGTAGAACCTCACCCAGAATTAATGCGGTTATGGGAGTCACAATGACCAAACTGAGTGGACGCAGTAAATCTGCCCATTGTTCAGAAGAGTTTGCTCTGCTGCGCCAGTAGCTACTCAATCGAAAACACAGACGAACAAAAATGAAGCCAGCACCCAAAACCATAACTATGCCCAACCAACGCCATGCGGGTTGGTCAAGAAACGTCGCTCTAGCAGGTTGCTTATCGGGTGCAGTCAGCAACCATCGAGGCGGTACGATATTATGTAGTACCAAAGCTACGCCCGAAGGGCTATAGGTAACAAAGTCGTACCAGCCGACAGCCGCATTCGTTTTATAGGGAAGTTTTTTAACTTTGGCATAAAACTCTGGTAAACGTTTCAATGTCTCTGGGGTAAACAAGTATTCACCCGCCCTCACTCCTTTTTCAACGCGCTGAATCCGAATTTCAGTATTTGGAATAACCCAATACTTGAATTCGGATTTAGCTATCATCTGGGTATCTGGAATAGATTCCATGACAGGAATATCAATACGATCCAGTACTTCCTTCAGTTGTACCATTAGCCGCCGAGAGGTCTCTTCAACGGTGGCGGGAGGTAATTCACTCAAATCCAAAGCGCGTTCAGCCGATTTCTGAGAATGGCGAACATCTTTAAGAGCAGCTATTTCTGCTGCTGTTAAGTAAAGCTCCGAGGAATCTATATAGGTGTTTATGAGTCCAAATCCTTCGCCATAGGCTTTATTGGTAAATTCGATAAATCCTTGTAGCGTGGCTCTGGGACTGGAGGTGTCAATCGGTTTGAGCGGGTTATTGTCTACACCCGCATTGGCAGGTATCACCCATATTTGTAACACGCACAGCACAATTAGAGTTGAGATAGAGCATAACTTAGACGTGAAAAATTTAGGTATCATATTAACTCTGGGTAAGTTGTAGGTTATCTAATTACACAAGGAGTAGTGTGTGGTCTTCGGGCTTTGCGGAATGCGGTGTTATTATAATAACACTGTCATATCTAACTTAGATTATCTTAATTCCAGCGAGGATTTTAATGATTACTTTTATTAACAAACACCTTTCGTTTAGAAAACCTTTTTTATTTCTAACCATTGTTAGCTTAATGAGCAGTTGTCATTCATTTGGTCCTGATGAGCTCAAAGGTACGCATCCGCTTTACAATGCGGCTATTGTTGACAGCCAGAATGATCAGTTCATCCAAAATATTGTCCGATTACATTACCGAGATCCTGCTTTTTTTCTTGATGTGGTCAGTGTAACTGCTTCTTTAAAAATGGACTTGTCCGCAGGTTTAGATCAATCAGCCTTCGATTTGAATAGCGGTGGAGCGGATATTCTACAGTTTAGTGCTGGTGGATCCTATACGACTACGCCAACGATTTCTTACGCGCCACTTCAGGGCGAGAGCTTTGTCAAAAGTGTACTCAGACCTATCGCTATTGAAGATATGTTTGCGTTGTCTGGATCAGGATGGAGTAGTCGGCGAGTATTGAGTCTGTGCGTGGAGCGTATCAACGGACTTGAGAATGCACCTTCTGCTTCAGGTCCTACGCCAAAACTTCCTCCGAAGTATATCGAGCCATTTAATCGGTTATTACAACTTTTTGATGAGGTAATGAACGAAAACCTGATAGTTCCCAGAATCAATCCAGACACCAAGGAGACGCAACTGGAAATTAAATCCTCCATTGCACATCGTGACGCGATTTGGGAAATAAAACAGCTACTTGGGATCGATCAGAAACTTGAAGTTTATCATGTCAACAACGATTTTCTGCAACACAAAGCAGATACTATTTCGATAACCAATCGTTCGCTCATGAGTATCTTTTTTTATCTATCTCATCATGTGGATACCCCCAAAGATCACCAAGCAGCGGGTTTAGTGACAGTGACGCGAAACCAAGATGGATCTGAATTTGATTGGGGAAAAACAGCGGGAGGCAGTTACTTCCACATTCGCCAAAGTGAAACGAAACCCGATATGGCTTTTATTACAATACCATATCGTGGTCAATGGTTTTATTTGGCAGATAACGATTTAGAGTCAAAATCAACCTTTATGCTACTGACTCAGTTGTTCCGTCTACAAGCAGGATCGGCAAAATCAAGTGGCCCAACGTTAACATTACCCGTACGCTAAACTAAGCCCATTGCATGACTCAACTTAATCCCCAACAACAAACTGCTGTTAAAGCTATCGATCATCCCTTGTTAGTATTAGCAGGGGCGGGTAGTGGAAAAACGCGGGTCATTACTGAAAAAATCGCTTACCTCGTTAAACAAGGCTTGCCTGCTCGCCATATCGCGGCAGTGACGTTTACCAATAAAGCGGCGCGAGAAATGCAAAGTCGCGTGTTTAAATTATTGCGCCCTGAGCAAAGTCGCGGTTTACGCATCTCTACCTTTCATTCTTTAGCAAGTAGCCTGCGTGGAGCGTGCGGAATGCGGGGCCTTTCGTGATGATATTATTGTTCCCCGTGTTCCGCTACGCTCCACACGGGCTACTCAATACTTGAGAACGGGGTAATAATTCCTAAAGAGCGGGCAACGCTTTATTGATAACCCTGCGGATTGTTGGTTTGCCAACGCCACGCATCAATCAGCATATCATCGAGATTTTTTTCTGCTGACCAATCCAATTCGGCAAGTGCTAGGGCAGGGTTAGCAAAACATTCTGCCAAGTCCCCTGCTCTTCTGGAGGCAATTTTGTAATTCACAGGACGACCTGTGACTTTTTCAAAGGTGTTGATGATTTCTAACACACTGTAACCCTTACCAGTACCTAGGTTGTAGGCTTTACAGTTACCTGCCGCAAATTGTTCGTTTTCTAATGCGCTGATAGCTTTGATATGCCCTTTAACTAAGTCAACGACATGAATGTAATCTCTAACGCCTGTACCATCTATGGTTGGGTAATCATTACCCCAGACGGATAATTGCTCTAGTTTGCCGATGGCAACTTGTGATACATAAGGTAATAAATTATTGGGTATGCCGTTGGGGTCTTCACCTATCATGCCGCTTTCATGCGCACCGATGGGATTAAAATAACGTAGTAATACGATTTTCCAAGGCGAAACAGATTTGTTGATGGTATCGGCTTTGGATATATCTCTTAAAATATGCTCAATCATTTCTTTTGAGCGTCCGTAAGGATTAATTGCACCTAAGGGAAAATCTTCTGCATATTGGTTGCAAGTGGATTCGCCATAAACCGTTGCCGAGGAGCTAAAGATAAGCCGTTTAACATTGGCTTCGTTCATGGCTTCCAGCAGGACTAATGTGCCGTAGACGTTGTTGTGATAATAGTTAAATGGTTGTTGACAGGATTCACCAACCGCTTTTAGCCCTGCAAAATGAATGACAGCATGAATGGTTTCTTGGGCAAAAATATCACTGAGTGCTTGTTTGTCACGAATATCGGCTTGATAGAGTGTCGGCGACTGACCTGTGATTTTTTCTACTCTGAATAGGGATTCGACTTTACTGTTGGAAAAATTATCAACAATAACCACTTTAAAACCTGCTTGTAAGAGTTCAACGCACGCGTGGCTACCAATATATCCTGCACCACCTGTGACTAATATTGTTTGCTTACTCATAGTACCTTCTTCAATTTGATTAAATGGATACGCCGATTGTCTGCTTTAATGACTTCAAAGCGTAGGTTGTCAACGGTGAGACTTTCGCCTCTTTTGGGCATGTGTTGAAGCTGATGGACGATAAAACCAGCGATGGTATCGTATTCGTCGGTGGCAAGCTGGGTAGCAAAATAATCATCGAATTCGTTTATCGGCATGAGTGCCTTAATCATAAATTCGTTAGGATTGCGCTCAAACACATAGCCTTCATCTTCATGATCGTCGTGTTCGTCTTCAATTTCACCGACGATTTGCTCTAATATATCTTCAATAGTGACTAGCCCTGCCGCTTGACCATATTCATCAACCACGATTGCCATGTGATTGCCTTGAGTGCGCAGCTCTTTGAGTAGCACATTGAGGCGTTTACTTTCGGGGACAACACTGACACATCGCATAATTTCATGAACTTTGAGCGTTTTATTTTGTGAAATTCGCGCCAGTAAATCTTTTGCTAATAAAACACCAACTACTTTGCTACGTCCCCCATCAATGACGGGATAACGTGAATGTCCAAATTCAGTGACTAACGGTAGAATGTTTTCCAATTCGGCTTCTTTGGGAACAACCACCATTTGTATGCGCGGAATCATAATATCCCGAACGCGCATTTGTGAAACTTGTAAAACGCCTTCAATCATGGACAAGGCATCGGTGTCTAATAAATGGTTTTCTTGAGCATCTCTTAATATGTCAACTAACTCATTTAAATCTTGCGGCTCGCCACTCAGTAAATGGCTGATTCTATGTATCCAGCCTCTTCGTGGCAGTTTACTTGGAAATTGTTCCTCGTTCATTGCTCTGTGACCTGTTCATAAGGATTGGGAATATTCAGTTTTTGTAGCAGGATTATTTCTTTACTTTCCATTTCTTCAGCTTGTTCATCGTCGAGATGATCGTAACCTAGTAAATGTAACACACCGTGAATAATGATATGCGCCCAATGGTGAGCTAGAATTTTACCTTGTTGCTGGGCTTCTTTTTCAAGTACGGGTGCGCATATTACCAAATCACCCAATAAGTTTAAGTCAATGCCTTCGGGTATTTCAACGGGAAAACTAAGAATATTAGTCGCACCTTGTTTATGTCGGTAAGTTTCATTCAGTTCCGCGCTTTCCTGCTCATCGACTATACGCACCACAATTTCAGTATCTCGTCGAATGTCTGTTAATGCAGTATCAATCCACAATTGAATCTGTGCTTCACTGGGTTGTTCTGGGGATGTAAAAATAATTTGAATTTCTACATTATTCATTTGAGTTCACGGCTTTTTTCGTAGTTTTCATAGGCGGAAACAATGCGTTGCACTAACGGATGTCTAATCACATCGCGTGTACCAAAGAAGGTAAAACTGATACCTTCGACTTCTTTTAGTACTTCTAGGACATGGCGTAACCCAGAGGGTTTGTCTGAGGGTAAATCGATTTGCGTGACATCTCCTGTAATGACCGCTGTAGAGCCAAATCCCACTCGTGTTAAAAACATTTTAATTTGCTCTAAGGTGGTGTTTTGCGCTTCATCCAAAATAATGAATGAATCGTTCAGCGTTCTGCCACGCATAAAAGCGAGTGGTGCAACTTCTATTTGACCTTTTTCCATCATTTTTTCCACGCGCTCAAAACCAAGCATTTCATAGAGAGCATCGTACAAAGGACGTAAATATGGATCAACTTTTTGTGCCATATCACCTGGCAAAAAACCTAATTTTTCGCCAGCTTCTACCGCAGGACGGACTAAAATTATTTTTCTAACTTTTTCATGCAGTAAGGCTTCAACGGCGCAGGCAACCGCTAAATAGGTTTTACCCGTACCCGCAGGTCCTACGCCAAAATTAATGTCATGGGTGGTGATTTTTCGGAGATAATCTTGTTGATTAATGCCGCGTCCCTTAATTGTGCCAGCTTTTGTTTTAATGTGAATAACTTCTGGAGTGAGTATTTCAGCTATCGTTAGCAGTTCATCAATCGAGGCATCTTGCAGGGCTAAATGCACCTGTTCTGAAGTGAGTTGTTCTGTTTCTGTGCTTTCAAATAATTTGCGCATGACCGCACAAGCCGCTTTGACAGAGGCTTCTTCGCCTGTGATTTTAAACTGGTTACCGCGATTGGAAATATCGACTTGAAGACGTGCTTCAATATGCCTTAAATGGATATTGAGTTGACCACAAAAATTGGCTAACCTGCTATTATCAGCAGGCAGTAGATGAATTTCGGATGTTATTGGCATATAGACTCAGTTGCTGTGGGTTATTTTGCCGAGTGAGGATTCAATCAATCGACCGCGTAGCGAATTAGGTAAAGCTTCAGCAATCAATACATCGACAAACTGCCCCGCTAGGCGTGGATGACCGATGAAATTGACGACACGGTTATTTTCGGTTCTACCTTGCATTTGCAACGGATTTTTTTTAGATTGCCCTTCAACTAATACCGTTTGTACTGTGTCGATCATGCGTTGTGAAATAGCCATCGTCATTTCATTAATGCGCTGTTGAAAGCGTTCGAGTCGCTGTTTTTTAACCTCAATAGGCACATTATCGGCTAATTCAGCGGCTGGCGTTCCTGGTCGTTGGCTATAAATAAAACTAAACGATAAATCAAAACCAATCTCTTCAATGAACCGCATGGTTTCTTCAAATTCTGCATCGGTTTCATCGGGGAAACCAATGATGAAATCCGATGACAGGCAAATATTGGGACGTACCAACCGTAATTTGCGAATAGTTTCTTTGTAATAGGCAGCGGTATGACCGCGCTTCATGGCTTTTAAAATGGCATCACTGCCACTTTGTACGGGTAAATGCAGGTGGTCAACCAATTGGGGAATTTCAGCAAAGGCTTCAATCAAGCTATCGGTAAATTCCACAGGATGGGAGGTGGTAAAACGAATGCGGTCTATGCCGTCTATTGCCGCAACGTAATGGAGCAATAAAGCAAAATCGGCAATATCACCATCATCCATCATGCCGCGATAGGCGTTGACATTCTGCCCTAATAAATTAACTTCACGCACTCCTTGTTTGGCTAATGAACTAATTTCCGCCAATACATCGGATAACGGTCGGCTGATTTCTTCGCCGCGTGTATAAGGTACAACGCAAAATGTGCAGTATTTACTACAACCTTCCATGACCGAGACAAAGGCTTTAACGCCATCAGCTCTAGGTTCTGGCAAGGCATCAAATTTTTCGATTTCAGGAAAAGAAATATCTACCACAGGTTTGTGTTGACTACGCGCTTGATCCAATAATTGGGGTAAGCGGTGCAAGGTTTGCGGACCAAAGACAATATCAACATACGAAGCGCGTTTTTGTATCGCCGCACCTTCCTGACTGGCAACACAACCGCCGACACCAATAATCACATCGGGGCGTTTGTCTTTGATTTTGCGCCATTTTCCTAAGGCAGAGAATACTTTTTCTTGGGCTTTTTCGCGGATAGAGCAAGTGTTAAGTAATAACACGTCAGCGAGTTTTGGATCATCAGTCAACTCAAAACCATGTGAGGCTTGGAGTACATCACGCATTTTGTCAGAATCGTATTCATTCATCTGACAGCCATTGGTTTGAATATACAGTTTTTGGGTCATATTTTTTGGATAAACAGGCGGAACATTATTGAGATTAAGTTTTGTAGTAATTATAACCTTAACGCTACACAACAAAGTAATTTAGTAGTCAGACAAATCACACTGACTCTTCTTCAAACAACCAAACTCGAAACAATTCATAAGCCAAAGCCAGCACTACGGGTCCTACAAATAAGCCAATGATACCCGAAAATACCACGCCTCCTATGACACCGATAATAATAATGACAACTGGAATACTACTTCCTCTACCAATGAATAGTGGTTTAAGGACGTTATCGATCAAACCAACAAAAATTGCCCATACCATGAATATCAATGAAAATGCGGTATCATGACAAGAAAAAACATAGATCGTAACAGGTATCATAATGAGCGATGGACCTAGCTGAATAACCGCCAGAAAAAAACACACCAGTGTTAATAATCCCGCGCTAGGTATACCAGCAACCACAAGACCTAAGCCTGCTAACAGCGATTGTATTAAGGCGACACCTAATACACCTGTCGCCACGCTCCTGATAGTTTCTCCGCTAAGGTGTTGAAATTCCTCGCCTCTTTCACCAACAAAACGTTTACCTATCGCTAAAGCTAAACGGTGTCCGCCTTCCGCATTAACCAACAGTATGCCGCTGATAATAATGGCTAGTAGTAACTGTAAAATCGACACGGTTAGCGAAAAACTGCTGGTAATTAACCATGTTCCGAGTATTTTAAGTTGCGGAGCAATCTGCCGTAGAGCTTCGCCTAAATTAGTTGATGCTTGTGTCCAATATTTGAATAGAGAGCTACCAATTAACGGCCAAGTCGCGACTTTTTCAGTCGGCAAGGGTATTACGAATGTACCATCCAGTAATTGATGCGCCAACTCTTCAACATTATTGACAATAATTTTAACCAGAAAACCGCAAGGAACGGCGATGATTAATAGTAAAGTAGCAATTATCAAGAAGGAGGTTAGTTTTTGCCGTCCACCAAGCAGTACCACCATTCGTCTATAGACGGGATAAATGCTAACAGTGATAATAAGCGACCAAGCCAACGGCACGATGAACGGTTGAACAATATAAAAACACCCTGCAAACAATAACAGTATCATGCTAATTTTGATGGTGGTTTCGAGGACTTTTTTTGTAAAATCATCGTTACTGGAGGGTAATTGAGTTGTCATGGTATTACCTAGGATTTGATAGGGGGATTTCTATGATTTTACCCTGTATTTTTTGAAAAATAGACTAATTCCCTCTCAGCTTCCCTATTTTTAAGACTAAAAATGAAAATCGCCCCCCATAAAATCTTGTGAGTAGCGTTTTATTTAAGGTCATTAGGACTATAATTAAAAAGTGGGTTCATCAAATAAACCAGATTACTCTGGGATGGCTGATCCCAAGATAAACTAATTTTACCTGAACTTGTTAAGCCTTTAGGGCAAGAATCTGACTTTTATTGTTTAAGCTAATGCTGTCAATGATAGGGGTTGTTTTGTTTAACGCTTGAAAATATCGTTATTAACCCAAAATAGTCGCCTATTAAAAAATGATTACTAAACCCTTTGGTTATCGAGTCTTGCTAGTTAATCTGGCATTGGTAGGGATTTATTTTCTATTGAGTTCGCTTAGCTTATTGTTTGCGTCTCGTCTAGGCAATGTCACGCTTATATGGCTACCAAGTGGGTTGGCTCTAGCTATTTTTTTACTGGGCGGTACACGCTATCTATCAAGTATCTTTGTTGGCGCATTTGTAGCGGGTATTGCTATTGGGGATTCTATCGGTGTTTCGCTGGGCATTGCGTTAGGTAATACACTTGAACCCTTGTTGGGCTGGTGGTTACTAATTCGATGCTTGAAGCTTAATATTACGCTCAATCGATTGAGAGATTTTCTCCTGATACTTTTCGTTGCCGCACCTTTGAGTGCGAGTGTTAGTGCAGTGTGTGGTACGATCGCACTGATGTCTGGCAATTTGATAACTGCGACTCAGTGGCAGTCTAGTACAGTCAATTGGTGGATGGGCGATACACTTGGCATTGTTTTAGTAACGCCATTAATTATCGCTTGGCGACCACCATTTCCTAATTTGGATGGAATACGACAGATAGTTATCAACGCCGTGTTGCCGATGGCATTAATGTTTTTGGCAGGGCAAATTATTTTTCTGGACTGGTTTGCTAATAGTTTTACTTGGATTGATAAAGCCTATTTGATGTTTCTTTTTATCAGTTGGATAGCAGTTCGCTTAGGTGTGAAAGGAGTAACGATCGCTCTTATCATAACGGTAACACAAGCTCTATTGGGTATCCACCAAGGCATTGGTTACTTTGCCAATGATTTTACTAATACCCATCTGATTAATTTCTGGTTTTACATTCTAACCTTATCGGTGGTTGGTATCGCATTGGCAACCTATATCACTGAGTGTAAACAGACTGAAATCGCCTTACAAGAAAGCGAAACACGCTTTCACAATTTACTTCAAGATATTCCCTCGGTTGCGGTGCAAAGTTATGGCGTTGATGGTGTTCTCCATTACTGGAACAAAGCCTCTGAGCATCTTTATGGCTATAGCCAAGCGGAAGCTATCGGTCAAAACATCATCAAACTTCTTTTGCCAACTGACAAGCGAAATAGCTATCGGCAAGCAATACAGCAAATGTTTGCCACCACACAAGCAATACCTACTGCTGAATTATCGCTATTAAACAAAAATGGTGCAAAAATTGATATTTTTGCTCACCACGCATTCGTTCATGCGCAAGGTCATCAGCCTGAAGTATTTTGTATTGCTATTGATATGACTTCCATCAAGCAGATGGAGGAAAAGTTAATTGCCAGTGAAAGTCGTCTGCGTTCAATTATTGACATATCACCTGTACCAATGGCATTAAGTGATAAACAGCAACGCATCACTTTTGTGAACCCTGCATTTGAGCAAGTTCTAGGGTATAGCATAGATGATATTCAAACGGTAGGCGATTGGTGGCTTAAAGCTTATCCTGATTCAGACTATCGAGAATTTGCGCAAACCAGTTGGAAAAATTCCCTTGAACAAGCCATACGCGATAAAAAAG
Source organism: Methylococcales bacterium (assembly GCA_037133675.1). Lineage (GTDB taxonomy): Bacteria > Pseudomonadota > Gammaproteobacteria > Methylococcales > Methylomonadaceae > UBA4132. The sequence goes on along the minus strand of JBAXNR010000014.1, from coordinate 40,831 downwards.
CCATTTTGCCGATAGAATTGTGCGTCACTTGTAAATCAGGTGAGGTAAAAACGATGCTGATTAGTGGAGCTGCGATAGAAAAAACCTTTCACAGTCTTTATTTAACCGTGTTCTATGATATTACCGCGCATAAATATAACACTGAAGTTGTCACACGCAGTGAAGCACTACTGCGAAAGAAAGATGGTTATCAACGGGCGTTACTCGATAACTTTCCTTTTATGGTTTGGTTCAAAGATACGAGCAGTCATTTTCTTGCTGTCAATCAGGTATTTGCTCAGGCACTGGGCGTAGCTGATCCCGAACAACTGGTCGGGAAATCTGATTTCGATTTTTATCCACCCGAACTAGCCGAACACCATCAGCAAGATGATTTTGCCATCCTATCATCACGCCAGAAAAAAATGCTCGAAGAAAAACACATTGATGCGACAGGCGACTCCCGCTGGTTTGAAACTTACAAAGCCCCTGTGATTGATATAAACGGTGAAATACTCGGTACGGTAGGTTTTGAACGCGACATCACTGATCGTAAAAACAATGAAACCGATCTGCGCATTGCAGCCACCGCCTTTGAGTCACAAGATGGAATGTTCATCACAGATGCAGATCGACTCATTTTGCGTGTTAATCGAGCATTTACTGCCATTACTGGTTATACATCGGCAGAAGTCGTTGGTCAAACTCCCTTGTTATTTAATTCTTATCATCAAGATGATTCTTTTTATGCTGAATTATGGGACTGTATCTTTGATGCGGGTGCTTGGCAGGGAGAGATTTGGACACAACGCAAAAATGGCGAAACTTACCTTGCGTGGCTAATGGTCACGCCAGTCAAAGATAAAAATGCCGAGATTACTCATTACGTCACTGCTATCACCGACATTACCGTGCGTAAAGAAGCGGAAGAACAAATTAAACAATTTGCTTTCTACGATTCCTTAACCCGATTACCTAACCGCCGAAAATTATTAGAACGTTTAGATCATTGTACTGCCGTAGGCATGAGAGAAAATTCCCAATTTGCTGTGCTGATGCTGGACTTAGATCGCTTTAAAGCAGTCAATGATAGTTTTGGACATTTGACAGGCGATGAATTATTGCAACAAGTCGCCGAGCGTGTCAGTAAACGCTTGCGCAGTACAGACATGGTCGCACGTTTAGGCGGTGATGAGTTTGTCATTCTATTGGCCGATATTAGCCACAAAGAAGATGCTGCTCGCGTAGCGGACATTATAGTCAAAGACTTAAGCGTGCCATTTCAACTCGGCTTGCACGATGATGTGCAAATTGGCACCAGTATCGGCATTAGCTTGTATCCTGAACACGGCGATACCCCTGAAACGCTGATGGATAACGCCGATGTCGCCTTATACCAAGCCAAAAATAATGGTCGTGGCTGCTTTGCTTATTTTTCAGAAAGCTTAACACTCGCTACCCGTCAACGCTTGCAATTAGAAACAAAATTACGCAAAGGGCTTGCTGAGCAAGAGTTAAGGGTTTTTTATCAACCGCAAATTGATATGGCAACAGGCGAAATTGTCGGCGCAGAGGCATTAGTGCGCTGGCAAATTTTTGATGAGTTGATGCTACCCAGTTACTTTATACCTGTTGCCGAAGAAACCTCCTTAATTATTGATATTGGTGCGTGGGTATTAGTCGAAACTTGTCAACAAGGGCGTTTATGGTTAGAGGAAGGGCTTCCTCCCATTACCTTATCGGTCAATATCTCTTCACCACAAATTAAACGCAGCAATATGATTGCTCTTGTTGCCAGTGTGCTAGAGGAAACGGGGCTTCCTGCTGAACAATTGGAATTGGAAATCACTGAACAGAGCTTAATGGAAAATCACGATGCGGAAATTGTTCTCGACATTCTCAACAATTTACACGCACTTGGTATTCGTCTCGCCATCGACAATTTTGGTACAGGCTTTTCTTCTTTAGCCTATCTTAAGCGTTTTCCATTAGACCGATTAAAAATAGACAAAAGTTTTATCAGCACTATTTCACAGCATCAAGATAACTTAGACATTGCCAGTACCATTATTGCCATGGGGCATAGTTTAGGTTTTGAAGTGCTAGCTGAAGGCGTAGAAACACAAGAGCAATTAGCCTTTTTACGCGAAAAAGGTTGTGATTTTTATCAAGGTTATATCAAAAGCCGCCCCATCTCCGCCGCAGAATTTACCTTATTATTGAGAGAGCAAAACAAAACAACAAAGTGATTCTATTTATGACCTAAGGAGTATTTCCATGACTAACCTATTCAAACGCATTAACGATATGCTTAGTGCAAACATCAACGATTTGATTGATCGCGTTGAAGACCCCGAACGCATGGTTAAACAAATCATTCGTGAAATGGAAGACAACATCAGCAAAGCCAAAGAAGGCGTGGTAGAAGCAATCGCTGGTGAAAAACAATTACAAAAAGAACTTGAAAGCAATCAAAAACAAGTTGCTGACTGGCTAGGGAAAGCCCAAATCGCGTTACAGAACAACAATGAAGAATTAGCCCGCGCCGCCTTAGCGCGTAAAAAAGAACATGAGGCAATTTGTAAAGCCTTAGAACCCTCTTGGTTATCCGCTAAAAATACCAGCGATCGTCTAAAATCCCAATTAAAAGCCTTAGAAGCTAAGCTAGAAGAAGCACGACGTAAACGCACCAGTTTAGCCGCCCGTCAACACGCTGCCCAAGCGCGTCAGCAAATGGATAAAACCTTGGAGCATTTTCAAGCAGGCATTAAGGCACAGAGTAACTTTGACCGCATGGAAGAAAAAGTTGCCTCAATGGAAGCCCATGTCGAAGCACTAGAAGAGCTAAGAAATGACTCTTCTCACACGATGCAGGAATTTTTGGATATGGAACTTCATGCCGAAATTGATGCTGAGTTACAACTGCTTAAACAACAAGTAGAGTTGCAAGTAATCGATGCTCCAAGGGCAATCGCATCACCACTAAAAACAGAGCTAGAACAAGCCCCTGTCAGTTCCAATACTATTTTACTTTAAGTTTGAGACGGCTCATGAATTGGTTTTTTATCGCTATAGTGGTATTTTTGCTATTCAAAGCACCTGCGTTTAGTATCGTAGGTGCGATAGCTTATGCAATTTATTGGTTTATTCGCAATTCCTCTGAGCCAGTCAATCACGAAAACAAACCAAGTAACCAGACTCGAACCCATAACTCGTCTGCTTTAAGCGCGGGGGATTTGGCTGACTTGGTTTTGTTACGACTGGAATTACAAGCTTTAGTCAAGCGGGGGGTAATTGATAGCGAACAGCAAGCGGAGATAACGCAACGCATAGACGCGCTGTGTACGCAACATCTGGCAAATTTAGCCGCAGTACGAAATAATGACTTATGGCGAAAACGCCGCGATATTGCATGGGAGTTACTCGATAAATATGCCGATACCCCGCTAGGGCTACCGCCTTGGCGGTTTGCTAAACCTCAAAATGTTGACTCAATTGTCACCGCCCAGCCTGATTTTTCAGAGCCAATAACTCCACCCGTACTGAACGAAGCACAAACCATCTACAACAACGACTACGATTACAGATTCAAGAGACCAATAACACCCACACCAAATGAAGCACAAACCGCCAGTTTTGCCACTGAAACTGAGGCTGATTTAAAACCTACCGAACAAATAGCCAACTTTACGGTTGCAGAAATACCGATACCCGATACTCCTCTAGCCAACGAATCACAAGCCGCTGATTTTTCCGTTTCCAGCGAAGCATCGGCAACTTTTACCCTCCCAGAAATACAGCTACCCGTTACGCCATTAGCCAATGAGTTAACCCAAGCAACGCCCGCGAGTCTTATCATTGAAACTGATTTTTCAACATCAATAAATCCTTTTGCCGCTGATAAAAACAACGATGCCACCATTAGCGAACAAGTGGCAACTTTTGCTATCGATGAAACAGATCATTCATTAGCACCACCCCATCAGGCTGCAATCCCCAAAGCAAAAAAATCCGAACCCACACTAAATCAATACGCTTGGAAACCACATGAGCCTAGTCGTTTAGAACGGGTTTTAAAAACAGTCTCAGGTTGGCATTCAATGGCTGTACCGTTTTTGGCACAAAATATTGGTTGGTTTATCGGCGTATTTTGCTTTATTGCTGGCTCGATGTTTCTGGTTCATTACAGTCAAGGTTATGCCAGTAACTTGATTGCTTTTTTTGCCCTGTTTATTTTTACCCTCGCATTATTATTCGGGGGCTATCGCCTACGCCATAAACGCCCTGAATTAGAAGTCTCTAGTTACGTCATTTTTATCCTTAGTTTATTACTAATACCGCTTACCAATATCACTGGCACAAAATTGTTAATCAGCGGTGACACGTTGGGCTTAAAACTCTTTAGTAGCTTACTGGTATTCGCCGAACTAGGGGTATTTTATGTTGCTGTCACGCTGGTATCTGGCTTGATGGATAGAAGTTTACAACAAGGCTTACCGAAGTTTTTTTTAGCCCTGACCGCAACACAATTGCTACAAGCCTTGTTGCTAAGTTTGCCGTCATCTTGGCAGACTCAGGTACTTGTCATTAGTCACTTGCTGATATTCGCGCTGTTAAGCAAAGGTATTTATCTATTTGCTAATCAGTGGCTACATTCCATTTTTATTGACCGCCATAAAATTAGCTGTGTTGCCGCAGGTACACTGATTTATGCGGCGGTAGTATCGTTTGTTTTTATCACCATCGGCAATAGCATTCCTTTACCCGCAGGCTATTACGGATTTTTCCTGATGCTGCTTTGTCTGCTATTGTTTTTTATCGATACTCAGTTGAAGCAATGGACAGAGCAGTACACTTATTTATCACGGTTTAGTTTTTTGGTTTATGGCTTATCAATACTGGCTTTGTGCTTGGTAGCACAACATCCGATTGCTATCCCCACGTTAGTGTTAGCCATTGCAATTTATGCTTACATCGTTTGGTGTTATCTAACGCTTACGCCCTTGACGATTTTATTAGTCTGTTATTTTTGGCTATATGGCTCATTAGTTTTACAACATTTGCCAGATTCTTGGCATTTTCTTGCCAGCTTGCCTGTATTATTAAGTCTTTATAAAACCGCACAATGGGCATTAAACAAACGCCAATCCGCTTATTTAGCTCTCATAGTTTATCGAGTGCTGTATGGCTTACTTGCCATGCTGACTGCTTGGAGTCTTAGCCACAGTGAACATGGGTTGTTGGCAATGACGACGACCATCACAGCAGGAATGTTGCTCTATTACGCACTTAAATCCGCACCTGTAGCGATTTTTACTCCTTATTCTATAATCGATACTGTTAGTATCAACCGCTATCAGAACTTGCTCAATAGCCATTGGTTTTATACGATTCCCGTATTGGGTGCAGTGACAGTTTTTTACACGCCCCCATTAATTGGCGAAGCGCAATTTTCTTTTGGCTTATTATTGTTGGCTGTTTTTTGGACTTATCAAGGACTACACACATTTTTTAAAGCCCACAGCACTAGCGAAACAACGCCGATAGAACAGTACTTAAACAGTGCTTTGCTCAGTGTGTTAGTTGGCGTATTGCCGTTGTGGATGATGCCTGAAAATGTACAGCGTGTCGCCCCGCTATTTCTAGCTGGGATAATCATGTTATGGCTAAGCTATCAATTATTAGCCCGCTGGTTATTTTACTTGGCATTACTGGTATGCACGCTTGCTTACCTACCATTAAAAGCCCTGTATTTTCAAACGCCTAGTGGACTTGCTACTATGTTGATGGGTATTGGTATTTGGTGTTGGCTTTGGTTTATTGAGCGACAAGAATCCTCAGAGCTAATGACTTTAAAACGCGAACAGGTCACGCAAAAAATAGCATTACTACCTTCATGCAGATTATTAGGCAGGTATCGACTACCAAGCCCCACGCTATTATTTAGAGACGTAATAAACGCGCCACTGGAACAAGTGATGTGCTTATTGTGGCTATTGGGCATGACAACACTGGTTAGCCGATTGCTGGGTAATCAGCTTTCATATCCTTGGCTGACGGCTATTTTCTTTGCAGGATTATTCAGTCTTTTACTCATCGCCCGTTATTTGCTGATTAAACTATTACCCGTACCTATCGCCTTGGTACTGAGTGCAGTGTTAATGATGCTTAAATTTTGGGGGCTAAACACGGACGGCTTGCTATTGGCTTCTGGACTGTTTGCCTTAGGGTTTTGGCAAGTAGTGAACTATAGCCTAACTCAAGCATTTTTTATCAAGCTGATTAACACACTCAACCCCGCTTTACCGAATGAAATCCAGCAAATTGGCAAAATCACCCATCACACGGCATTTTTTATTGTCTTGGTTAGCGTGATTTTGCAGTTACTCAATGCGGCGGACACCCATAGTTTCATAGTGTTACTGACCTTGATAACAACGGCTGGGTTTTTATGGCTCAGCAATAGTGTTTACCAGCAACTTATTGTGCGTTACTGGGTATTGGGATTTTCAGTATTAGCGGGTATCGAATTGGTCTCACTGACTTTACATCCTTTTGCTTGGCAAGCGTTAACAACAGATAGTTATGCTGCTATTTTATTCACGCTGTTAAGTTTAGCAGTAGGTGTGTTAGTGCTTACACCGACCACTACCTATACCAAACCTGCCGCTGTGATTGCTATTTCGCTAGTGTTTGCTGGTATTTTTCTGCAAATACAACACGTTATAAACTTGGCAGGCAGTGTAATTACGCCTTTAGATTACATAGTGTTATTTTTAGCAAGCGTTAGCTTATTACTGGCGAATGTTAAACATAGATGGATTTTTTGTCATTTCAGTGCCTTTATGATTTTTGCATTGGCGATATTGTGCTTAGAAAACAGTGTTTTTCATGCCCAACAACCATTTAATTTATGGCTAGGCACACAGACTTTTCCCGATTTATGGTTGACCTTGGGGCTATTAAGTCTTGCTATGAGCTTACTGTCTCATAATCTAAGGTTTACGCAAAAAGTGGATGTCTGTTATTTACCACCGCTTAATACCGCTGCAACTATAAGTTTCGCTTGGGCATTACTGGGGACATTGACACTCTTTTTTGCCCATAAACCAGAGCTGTTAGCTTGGTCTTTTGCGTGTTTATTACTGGCTTTATTTTCTTTGACAAAAAATCGCACTGGTGCGGAGCAAATACGCGGCTTTGCCAGTGCGACGTTTTTGACATTAATCGTGTTTAGTTTATTACCCAGCTTTTCACAGACTGCAACGGTGATTATGGGCTACGCGCTCTGGTGTTGTGCCAGTTTTGTACTGCCTAGCTTTAATAAACGCTTTAGCGATTGGGCAATAGCACCAATATTTTTTCCATACTTAGGCTTGTTACTGATTGTATTCAGTTGTTTTTGGATGCCACTATTTAACGAGTTCAGCGCGGGCATTTATTGCCTGGAACTGTCTGTTTATAGCTTATTGATGCTGCGTTATAGTCGAGGGATGGTTTTTTCTTGGCTGGCTACGCTTACGTTTACTGCCGCTGTGTTATGGCTGGAAAATAGCCTGATACATACTAATCAGTCTCTCAATTTGTCTTTTGGCAAACAAACTATTGCAGATTCATGGTTAGTGTTAGGTTTATTAAGTCTTGCCATGTCTGCACTTTCCCATAAACTGAAAGCGACACAAAAATGGGCTGAACTGCATTGTTTGCCGCTTAACACAGTGGCAACTTTAAACTTTGTTTGGTCATTACTTGGCACATTAACAGCATTTTTTGTTAGTAAAGATTCATCAGCGTTGTTGGCTGGGTCTTTTGTGTGTTTACTGTTGGCTTTATTTTCTTTATCAAAAAATCGCTCTGGTGAAGCGGAAAGTCGCGGCTTTGGTAGCGCGTGTTTATTGACCTTGACGGCGTTTAGTTTATTGCGCGTGGTAGGTCTTGATGGTTTTGAATTACAGAGTGCAACGGCTTCATTGGGCTACGCACTTTGGTTATTTGCCAGTTTTGCTCTGCCTCCGTTTAATAAACGCTACCGTGACTGGACAATCGAGCCACTATTTTTCCCCTATTTGGGATTTTTGTTAGTGGCTTTCAGCAGTTGTTGGCAATTCACAGGAATTTATTGTTTAGAGCTATCTATTTACTGTGTGCTGATGTTGCGTTATAGCCGATGGACAGGGTTTGCTTGGATCGCCAGTTTCGCTTTTGCGGGTGCGGTGTTGTGCTTAGAACATAGCTTTGTACACGCGAATCAGCCGTTTGATTTACCGATTAATGTGCAGAATTTTACCGATTTATGGCTAGTGTTAGGGCTATTAAGTTTGCTTATGTCCTTACTGTCTCATGGGCTGAAATCCGCGCAAAAATGGGCTGACCTTTATTGTTTTCCGCTGAGTGCTGTGGCGACTTTGTGTTTTAATGGTTCATTATTTGGCACATTGACACTGTTTTTTATCAGTGTCGGTAGTGTCGGTCAAGCAGACTGGTTAGCGAGTTTGTTGCTGGTTTTACTATTAGCCGTGTTTTCCTTATCAAAAGACAGTGCGAATGCGGCATCAACACGCGGTTTTGCTAGTGCATGTTTATTGAGCTTGTGTGCGTTTAGTTTACTGCCTGAGAGTCTCGATAATTTTGCATTACAGCAGGCAACGGTTTTATTTGGCTATACGCTTTGGTTATTTGCCACGTTGCTACTGCCACACTTTAATAAACGCTATCCGACATGGACAATCGCACCAAACTTTTTTCCGTGGCTGGGTTTATTGCTAGTTAGCTTCAGTGGCTGTTGGTGGCAACAAGAGTTTATCGCTGTCGCTGTTGGCACTTATTGCTTAACCCTATCGGTTTACTGTTTATTGATGTTGCGTTATAGCGGCGAGGTCATTTTCTGTTGGCTATCTGCTTTTGCATTTACTGCCACTGGCATCGCGTTTAACTTTGACAATGAACAGTTGCCAGTTAATCTGCTGTTGTGGAGCAATTTACAATTGTTATTAGTCACTCTCTGGCAGCGCAAAGGCGAAAAACTTGCCGAACGCTGGCAATGGCAACAAACGTCATTAGCTACCGCTTTTGCAGTCACCACGCAATTCATTTTACTCAGTTATTTGTTAATAACGACCGTAGTGCTTTTTGTCGCCTTAATCGATGGTGTTGATTTACAAGCTGGCGCACTTTTAGAGCTATTGCCTATCGGTATTTTACTTAGCCTGTCTTTCCTGCATTTGTTGTGGATACGATTTTCTACATTTTTCCTACATAGTTTTATACACACTTTATTTTTATTGGTATGGATGGTTTATTTTACCCGTCTGACTGAGCTGTTTCATCCGCCCTTATTGTTAGCTTTATGGAGTGTGGTTTTGCTCGGTGGTATACGCATTATTCAGCCAACACGGTATCAACAAGAAATCGGCACGGCTCTCACACACTGGCTAACTGTAAGCGTTTGTTTTGCAACGCTGGTTCTGCTAATGTACTCACAAGACACATTAGGCGAATTAATGTTATCGCTGGCTATTGTCACGGGTTTAAGTGCTGCACTTGGATGGTGGTCTGGACGTTCAATATGGCTAATGATAGCAAGTATTGAATTATTGCTATTGTTACACGGCTGGCCGTTTTTGCTGGTTGGGTATGCAATGCGTATTCAATTGTTACCGTGGTACGCACTACAAACGGTACTGTTTGCGAGTTTGTCTAGTTGGCTCATACAGGTCTTGTCTGCAAACTCTGAGAATACAGAATATGACGATCTCTATAAGGGTGTTCAAACCTACTCCGCATTACTGATAAGCTTAAGTTTATTGGAACTCGGCGCACATGGCTACTGGGTCATGGCAAATATGCCACCACAATGGATCATACCACCCTTCGATGCGATAGCCGCGCTCAGTGCTGGCGTAATAATCAGCATAATAGGTATTCGTCGTATTCGACATACACTAGATTCTAGCTGGTTGTATAGTATTGTCGCACTGATTGGCGCGTTAGTTTTTTATGGGCGTTTATTGTGGCTAGGTGTGGATTCAGTCACGTTATGGGATACGGCGGGACTTATCGGTTCTGCTTATATTTTGTTTTTCTTACAAGGCTTATTTCCTTCCAAACCGCTGTACAACATGGCATTACTGATGCCTGTTCTGGCATTATTCACTGTGCTACATTTGGAAAAATCCGAAACCAGCATGACTTTAATCGTCACAGGATTGTTGTATGTCATGATGCGTCGTCATAGCCAACAAAAAATCCCGTTATATCTGGCGTTACTTGCCTTTAACGCGGGAGTCTATTTGTGGATACCTAGCCTAGCGAAAGATAGCCAGCTCTATCAGGTTTATGTGATTCCAGCGGCATTGAGTGTTTTAATGTTGCTACATTTACATAGTCGTGAATTAAAACCTAGCGTATTAATGGGCAGTCGTTTAGCGGCAATCAGTAGTATTTATGCTTGCGCGACCGCTGATGTTTTTTTGCGTGACCAACAAAATATTATTGTCTTTATATTAGCAATGGGGCTGAGTATTGCGGGCATTCTACTTGGTATCGCACTAAGAACACGCGCATTTTTATATGCAGGCGTTAGCTTTTTACTATTAAATGTTATCGGACAAGCTCTACTCTTTTACTCAAAACAAGGACTAGAACCACTAAACATAGCAATTGTCCTTATGGTGATGGGAGCTGCTATCCTCGGTTTCATGTATTGGTTTGAGGACAAAAAAGTCGCAATATTACAGCGCATTAATGTCATTCAAGCTGAAATGCAGACGTGGGAATAATTGAGGCTGAACAGAAAAATTAAGCTATCCAAGAAGTTGTTCGATAAAAAATAGTATCCCTAAAAAGGGATACTATTTGTGCTGTGCTTAGTAACGATAATGATCGGCTTTATAAGGACCTTCAACAGGAACGTTGATATAAGCCGCTTGTTCTGTAGTTAATTGCGTTAAATTAACACCGATTTGCGCTAAATGCGCACGCGCTACTTTTTCATCTAATATCTTAGGCAAAATATACACTTTATTTTCATAGCTTGAAGCATTACTCCACAATTCCATTTGCGCTAATACTTGGTTGCAGAACGAGTTGGACATCACGAAACTTGGATGACCTGTACCACAACCTAAGTTCACTAAACGACCTTCGGCTAATACGATTAAGCGTTTGCCGTCAGGGAAAATGACGTGGTCAACTTGGGGTTTGATGTTTTCCCAAGTGTATTGGCGTAAGGCAGCAATTTCAATTTCAGAATCAAAATGACCAATGTTACAAACAATAGCTTGGTCACGCATTGCTAATAAGTGTGCGTGAGTGATGATGTGATAGTTACCAGTTGCCGTCACGAAAATGTTGGCAATCGGTGCCGCTTCTTCCATAGTAACTACGCGATAACCTTCCATTGCCGCTTGTAATGCACAAATCGGGTCGATTTCAGTAATTAACACAGTTGCACCTAAGCCGCGTAATGATTGCGCACAACCTTTACCGACATCACCGTAACCACAAACGACCGCGATTTTGCCCGCAATCATTACGTCAGTGGCGCGTTTGATACCATCAACTAAAGACTCGCGGCAGCCGTACAGGTTGTCGAATTTAGATTTAGTGACTGAATCGTTGACATTGAATGCAGGGACTTTTAACGTACCTTTTGCAACGCGTTCATATAAACGCAATACGCCAGTAGTGGTTTCTTCGGATAAGCCTTTGATGTCTGTCATCAATTCTGGAAATTTGTCATGCAGCATATTGGTTAAATCGCCACCGTCATCCAGAATCATGTTGGGTCTCCAACCGTCTGGGGCAATGATGGTTTGTTCAATACACCATTCGGCTTCTTCTTCGGTTTCGCCTTTCCACGCAAATACAGGAATGCCTGCTGCTGCCATTGCTGATGCAGCGTGGTCTTGTGTAGAGAAGATGTTACATGATGACCAACGCACAGTCGCACCGAGTGCAGTCAGGGTTTCAATCAGCACGGCTGTTTGAATCGTCATGTGTAGACAGCCCGCGATACGCGCACCTTTCAATGGTTGTGCCGCGCCAAATTCTTCGCGTAATGCCATTAAGCCTGGCATTTCAGTTTCGGCGATATTAATTTCTTTGCGTCCCCAATCAGCTAGGGCTAGGTCGGCTACTTTGTAATCTTGGGTCATGTTATTTCCCGTAGGTAATGTGTTGAGAGTTGATTTGTATTGTTTCCACGCATCTATCACAGCTTGGTTTTTTTTGCCCAAGCTCTTAATGCCATGTACTCCTCGTTTTGGTGCAGATGGTGTAGATGGCGTTATAACCTTGTTCCAGTCTACCCATTCAACAGGAAATCCTATCGTTTGGGCATATTCAGATTCACCATCATCATAACGGTAACTTGCTACACCATCAGAGGGCATCTCGCAAATACCCATAATGTGAGTTCCTTCTATACCAACGATTAAATCCCCCTGCTTAACATCCATTAAGTTCCACATGACGGATGGACATCTTGAAGCATTTCTGTGATCGTCACGCCACCAATCTTCACTTTTATAGGCAACATCGCCTAATAGTTGAATCACTTGAACAAATTCATCTTTGTTGTTGGGATAAAATAACTTTAATGAACTTAAATCGCCTAATTGACTCCAGCCTTGAGCCACAACCTTTCTATTCTTCAATTCTAAATATGAAGAATGCTCATGGTTTTTATCTATCGCCAACCACCATGTGTTCATATTTATAATCCAGCGGCTGATTTCAACTCATCAACTTTGTCAGTTTTTTCCCAACTAAAACTTTCTTCATTACGTCCAAAATGCCCATACGCGGCAGTCGGTAAGTAGATGGGTCTTAACAAGTCCAGTTGAGCGATTAAGCCTTTTGGTCTTAAATCAAACACATCACGAATAATTTGAACCAAACGGTCTTCGGAGATTTTGCCCGTGCCGAAGGTTTCAACGGTGATTGAAGTCGGTTCAGCCACGCCAATTGCATAAGACACTTGAATTTCACAACGCTCAGCTAACTCGGCAGCAACAATATTTTTTGCTACATAACGTGCCATGTAAGCGGCTGAACGGTCTACTTTTGAGGGGTCTTTACCAGAAAATGCACCGCCGCCGTGTCTTGCCATACCGCCGTATGTATCAACGATAATTTTACGACCTGTTAAGCCGCAATCGCCCACGGGGCCACCGATGATAAATTGACCCGTCGGATTGATAAAGTATTTAGTGTCTTTGTGTAGCCATTCTTTCGGCAGAACGTGCAGGATGATGTCATCCATAACCGCTTCATGTAGAGCTTTGGCACTGATTTCAGGCGAATGTTGCGTAGATAACACCACTGCATCAATGGCAACAGGTTTGTTGTTTTCGTAGCGGAATGTGATTTGGCTTTTTGCGTCAGGACGTAACCACGGCAGAGTTTTATTTTTGCGTACTTCGGCTTGGCGTTGTACCAATAAATGCGAATAAGTAATCGGAGCGGGCATGAATACATCAGTTTCATTGCTAGCATAACCAAACATTAAGCCTTGATCGCCCGCGCCTTGTTCGTGGTTTTCACCTTCGTCAACGCCCATCGCAATGTCAGCAGATTGTTTGCCAATCGCGTTTAATACTGCGCAACTGTTGCCATCAAAACCAATTTCACCGTTATCGTAACCGATTTCACAAACGACTTTACGCACTAGGGCTTCAAAATCAACCCACGCGCTGGTAGTAATTTCACCTGCTAATACCACCATACCTGTTTTGACTAAGGTTTCACACGCTACGCGTGATTTGGGGTCTTGTGCTAACAGTGCATCGAGTACCGCATCAGAAATTTGATCCGCGACTTTGTCGGGATGCCCTTCTGAAACAGATTCGGATGTAAAACTAAAATTATCGCTCACGTTCATGCCTCATATAAAAATAAATCTCAGATAGACAAAAGGCTGCATAAAGCAGCCTTGTGTATTTAGTGGTGGGCCCTGTAGGACTTGAACCTACGACCTGCCGATTATGAGTCGGACGCTCTAACCAACTGAGCTAAGGGCCCTGCTTTCTTTATTCACCATCCAAGAAGCATCTTAACTGTTCTGATCTGGATGGGTGTCTTAATTTTCTTAATGCTTTGGCTTCGATTTGACGAATACGCTCACGCGTCACATCAAACTGTTTACCCACTTCTTCTAAAGTATGGTCGGTATTCATGTTAATACCAAAGCGCATTCTTAATACTTTAGCTTCGCGAGCTGTTAAACCAGCCAACACATTTTGTGTTGATTCGCGTAAACCTGCAATAGTAGCCGCTTCTACAGGGGATAATACTTTAGCATCTTCTATGAAATCGCCCAAATGTGAATCTTCATCATCACCTATTGGGGTTTCCATAGAAATAGGTTCTTTGGCTATTTTCAATACCTTACGCACTTTGTCTTCTGGCATTTCCATACGTTCAGACAGCTCTTCTGGGGTTGCTTCCCGCCCCATTTCTTGCAAAATCTGCCGTGAAATACGATTCAACTTATTGATCGTTTCAATCATGTGTACGGGAATACGGATGGTTCGTGCTTGGTCAGCAATCGAACGGGTAATCGCTTGGCGTATCCACCATGTCGCATAAGTTGAAAACTTATAACCACGACGGTATTCAAATTTATCAACCGCTTTCATCAAGCCGATATTGCCTTCTTGAATTAAATCCAAGAACTGCAAACCACGATTAGTGTATTTTTTCGCAATTGAAATAACCAGCCTTAAATTGGCTTCAATCATTTCTTTTTTAGCACGGCGGGCTTTTGCTTCACCGATAGACATACGGCGGTTAATATCTTTTAAGCCACTGATTGTCAAACCATATTGCGCTTCTATTTCAGCCAATATTTTCTGTGATTTTCTTAATTCTTTTTCGCGTAATTTCAGATTTTCTGAATAGTCATGTCCGCTCAAGTGAGAATCTAACCATTCTGAACTGGATTCATGTTCTATAAACGTGGTGATAAAATCCTTACGCACCATTTTTGCTTCTTTAACAAAAATTTCGAGTATGAACTTTTCTTGTTCACGCACAGCGGCAACACCGTTAGGAATAATCCCTGTTAATTTTTTTAAATATTGCGGATTCCATTTAAATTCCATGAATAAGTCGGCTAACACTTCAAAAGCACGTTCTGTTTTATCACTGGTATAGCCATGCTTTTTAATGGCGGCAGAAGCAACCTTGAGTTGCTTTCTAAGTGCCTCAACTTTTTCCTTAACTTCTTCTGGACTGAGTCCTTTCAGATCATCTTCAGCACCCGCTTCTTCAGCAATATCAGGTGCTTGAGTAGCTGCCAAATTTTCTGGCTCAGTTAAATCAACAAAGCCTGATATTAAATCAGTTAGACGAATACCGCCTTCTTCCGTAGAAATGGAATCAAAGGCTTCTAAAAAATCTTCAACCACCACACATGATCTGGCGATGGCTTTTACTAATTGCTGCTGCCCTTCTTCAATGCGCTTGGCAATTTTTAATTCGTCAGCGCGGGTAAGTAACTCTACTGAACCCATTTCTCTCATGTACATACGGACTGGATCAGTGGTTCTGCCAAATTCACTGTCAACAGAGGCTAGAGCTGCAACTTCTTCTGCATCTTCGTCATCGGTGGTAACAGTTGCAGAATCGGTAATCAATGAATCTTCATCAGGGGCGACTTCGTGAACCTGAATACCCATCTCATTGATCATGCCAATGATGTCTTCAATTTGCTCTGGATCAACAATATCACTGGGCAAGTGATCGTTTACCTCGGCATACGTCAGGTAACCCTGCATTTTGCCTTTGGCAATTAGTTGTTTAAGCTGAGACTGTTGTTCTTGATTCATTATTTACTCACTGAGTGCTTCGTTCAGATTCCGACTACACTGAACGCGTCATTATACTACACAATTCATTATTTTGCACTAGGATAGTGCTTTTATTCATTCACTTTGTATTGAACAATTTTTGTAACTGTTCTTTTTCTTGTGGCGTTAGTCCTGTTGTTTCTAACTTTTTAAGTAACCATCTACGGTGGTTATCGATAGATTGCGCTAACAATTTATCTATCGCCCCCGAAAACTCTGCCGCTTCATTACTTGCTGGAATCTCCAATTGTAAATCTGCTAACTTTTTTATAATCGGCTCATCCGAATGTCCGCGATAATACTCTAGCAAAGCCCCTGTATTAGCAGGTTTTTCATGCAAAATCGTTTGTAGAATGCTAGTAAACTTGCCTACACCCTCAAACTTTAAACAAGCCCAGTCAATTTCTCGTTGCTCAATAACGGCTATTAATTCGGGATTCTGAACCAATAGAGCTAACGCTAACCGTGGTAATGGCTGCCTTGATTTTGCTAACATTTGCCACTGATTTGAATTTTTCAGTGTAGCCATATTTTCTACATCGTCAAGATTGTCATATCCAGATAATCTTTTAAGCTGTTCCAGCATCATTTCTTTGAATACGCCTTCTGGTAATTTTTCCAAATACGGCTTGGCTTGCTTGACCAATTGCGAACGCCCTTCCCTATCGGATAAAGTCAGGGAATTAGTAAGCCGATTAAAAAAATACTGAGATAACGGTGTAGCTGTTTCTATCTGTTCCGTAAATTTCGGCAACCCCAGTTCTCGTATTAGCGAATCTGGATCATGCTGTGCAGGCAAGGTCATGATGCGTATTTGTTTGCCATCTTTTAAACTAGCAAACGCCGATTCCATCAATCGCCAAGCGGCTGTTTGTCCTGCATTATCGCCATCAAAGCAAAATACTAGCTCTGAGGTAAAACGAAACAGCAGATCCAAATGCACTCGTGATGCCGCAGTCCCTAACACCGCAACCGCTGTATGAATACCAAACTGTGCCAAAGCAACCACATCCATATAGCCTTCAACAATCAAAATACGCTGCGGCTTTGAGTTTTTTGCTAACAACTCGTGCAAACCGTAAACTTCTTTGCCTTTGCTAAATAGGGACGTTTCTGGCGAATTCAAGTATTTAGGTAAACTATTATCAAGAACACGCCCACCAAAACCTATAATTCTGCCGCGTCGGTTTCGAATCGGAAACATCAGCCGCCCACGAAAACGCCCGTAAACTTCGCCGTTATCATTACTGCCAAGCAAGCCACAGTCGGTTAAGGTTTTAGTGTCCGCTTGTTCAAGTAACGGTCGCCACTGTGTTGGTGCGTAGCCCAGCATAAAATCACGCGCGATTGTGCCACTGATACCCCTTGCTTTTAAGTAATCAATCGCTTCAACACTGTCGCGTAATTGCTGAACATACAAAGCAGCTACTTGCTCCATAACTAAATATAGAGTGTTTAAATCCTGTTTTTTCGGTTCAGCTTGATAGGAAGCAGAGGTAGTTTCTCTTGGTACATCAATACCGACAAAAGCCGCTAAATCTTCAACGGCTTCAACAAAATCTGAATGATTAAAATCCATCAAAAAACCGATGGCATTGCCACTTGCACCGCAACCAAAGCAGTGAAACATTTGCTTGTTGCGACTGACGGAAAAACTAGGGGATTTTTCGGTGTGAAACGGGCAGCGGGCGACATAATTCGCGCCCGTTTTTTTGAGGGGAAGGTGCGAATCGATTAAATCGACTATATCAACCCGCACTAATAGTTCGTTAATAAATTCGCGTGGAATTCTACCCGACACGCTCATTGGGCTAACAAACTATCCAGCTAACGCTGCCTTAATTTTTTGACTGACTACAGACATATCAGCGCGACCTTGCATTTTTGCTTTCAACAATGCCATTACTTTGCCCATGTCCTTAACCGACTCAGCACCTGATTCAGCGACAGCCTCGCTGACCATTGCATCGATTTCGGCTTCAGATAAAGCTTGCGGCATAAAATCTTGAATGACTAAAATTTCAGCTTCTTCAATTTCTGCCAAATCCATGCGATTGCCGTCTGTGAACTGACGAATTGATTCACGACGTTGCTTAAGCATCTTATCTAGGACGGCAATAGTACGCTCGTTGTCCAGCGTAATGCGCTCATCGACTTCGATTTGCTTAACTGCTGCCAGCATCAAACGAATTACACCTAGCCTAGCTTTGTTGCCACCTTTCATGGCGGCTTTCATCTCATCCTTGAGTCTGTCTGTTAATAAATCAACCATGATTACAGCGCGGGGCGACCACGACGTAAGTTTTTCAAGGCATAACGCTCACGCGCTAATTTTTTCAAATGACGTTTAACAGCCGCCGCACCTTTACGTTTACGTTCTGAAGTCGGTTTTTCATAGAACTCACGACGACGGACTTCAGCTAAAACACCTGCTTTTTCACAAGCGCGTTTGAAGCGACGAATAGCAATATCAAAAGGTTCGTTTTCTTTAAGTTTTACTGACGGCATTATAATTATTCCAACTATGTTAATATTTTAAGGGTGTGGAGTCTGTCCACTAAATAAACAGAACCCGTAATTATACCTTTACTTTATTAATATTCAAAAACTCAATGTACGTTTTAGGCATAGAAACCTCCTGTGATGAAACAGGGATCGCTGTTTATCATTCCAAACTTGGTCTGATACACCATCTTTTATACAGTCAAATCGATATGCACAGCGAATATGGCGGCGTTGTTCCTGAACTGGCTTCCCGCGATCATATTCGTAAATGTGTGCCGTTAATTAAGCAATGTTTGCAGGAAAGTAAGCTCACTAGCCACGATATTGGCGGTATCGCCTACACCGCTGGGCCTGGATTAATGGGCGCGTTATTAGTCGGTGCTGCAACAGCGAGGAGTTTAGCTTGGGCGTGGGCTATTCCCGCGATTGCAGTGCATCACATGGAAGGGCATTTACTCGCTCCTATGCTGGAAGAAAATCCGCCTGCTTTTCCGTTTGTGGCGTTATTAATTTCAGGCGGACACACTTTGCTAGTGCGCGTTGAAGGCATAGGACAGTATGAGTTATTAGGCGAATCATTGGACGATGCCGCAGGTGAAGCCTTTGATAAAACCGCAAAAATGCTAAGCCTAGGCTATCCAGGTGGTCCAAAATTATCCGCACTGGCAGAACACGGCAAAGAACGGTTTAAATTTCCGCGTCCAATGACCGATAAACCTGGGTTAGATTTTAGTTTTAGTGGTTTAAAAACCTTTACCATGAACACCATTAACGCGAGCGAAAAAACCGATCAAGATAAAGCGGATGTGGCGTTTGCCTTTCAACAAGCCGTTGCCGATACACTTAGCATCAAATGTCGCCGCGCATTACAGCAAACAGGTTTAAAAAGTTTAGTGGTTGCAGGGGGTGTCAGTGCCAATAAACAAATTCGCGCTGCGTTGACTGAAATGGTTGTTAAAGAAAATGCACAGATTTATTATCCCCGCTTAGCGTTTTGTACTGATAACGGCGCGATGATCGCTTATGCAGGCTGTCAACGGTTAATGGCAGGACAGCAACAAAACCTAGAAATTATTGCCCGTCCGCGTTGGGCAATGAGTGAGCTATCAAGCTGTTAGCTACGCGCTGTATTATTTAAATAACAAAGTTTAAATGGCTATAATCGGCATTAGCCTCTATAATGCCACGCTTAGTAGACAGTACTCATCCAAAGATGCGAGACTTTTACTTTATAAGTTTTGCATGTTGTTCAGCACTTTTCAGAAATTCCTTTCGTTGTTTCCTTTTTGTGCCTTGTGTAATTTGCAAGCAAATTTTTTCATTGATTTATTGAGGTAGCAACATGGCAGCAGGTACTGTTAAATGGTTTAACGAGTCCAAAGGTTTCGGTTTTATTTCACCTAGCGATGGCACTCCAGATGTATTCGTACATTTTTCTGCTATTGCCAGCACAGGTGGATACCGTACATTGACCGAAGGTCAAGCCGTTAAGTATGAAGTAGAAACTGGACCTAAAGGTCCACAAGCATCCAATGTAGCCAGCGCGTAAGCGACTCACTACGTTTCTTACCCAATCCCGTTTACATACGGGATTGTGGCATCACTGGTTTATCCAGTCAATCTACCCCCCTGTTTTTAGGATATGTCTTTTGAAACGAATTTTTGTAGGAAACTTACCTAGCGACGCGACTGAAGCCAGCGTTACCACCCTATTTTCTGAATATGGTACAGTCCGTTCCATTCAATTGGTTGCTGATATATTCAGCGGCAAATGTCGAGGTTTTGGTTTTATAGGTATGGAAGGTCATGAAGCCAGAGCCGCTATTTTGGCACTCGATGGCAATTTATATTGTGGCAAACCGTTAAAAGTTAAATTTGAAGAACCCGCAACGGGTAAAAACGGTAAACGCCGTTAATTAATCAGATGCCAAGGATGGCAAGCTTTAATCTGTGTTCGGAACAGCTTTTTATTTACAAAATACAATCGAAGTAATAGCATACTAATGACTTAAAACTAAATTCTAGGAGAATGTCATGATGCTTGTAAAAATTGATTTATGCACTTCAGATACACCACCAAAACCCACAAAACCACCAAAACCACCAAAACCCCCCAAGCACTAAACAGGTCGGCAAACTTTATACTTGCCCAGCATCCTATTAAATCAAGCTATCAATATTACCTCGTTTTATTGCTAGCTTGTTATACGGATTTCAAGCCACTCTATACCCAATTACCTATCAAAATAAATGGCGACCAGAAGGAAGGATTAGAAAAATCCTTTTGTTTAAGTAGTGTTAACATCGCCTCTTGCAAAGCTTTCGCTTTAGTTTGATGCTGACTGTTTAGAGATTGATAAAAAACCACCATTAATTCCGCCGTTGCCTGATCTGACACTGGCCATAATGACCCTAATGCACTGTGGACTTTGGTTTTTATCGCTACCCCGCTAATCCCTAAGGGCGATCTATCGTCACCTTCAGCCGTTTGACAGGCACTTAACACCAGCAAATCAATCGGAAAGCGTTTGAAATAATCAGAACCAAGTAAAATTTCTAGTTGATTTAAAGTCAATATTTTATCGTGCGTCATAATAAAGCTATCGTCAGCGGTACTCCCAAAAAAACCGTGTGAAGCAATATGCAAAATATCATGTGGCTCTTGTTTCAATTGATGAATGAAATTTTCTAAGGAAAAACTTTCGTTTAATAAATAATTACTATGATTTTGTTCAGCCAATTGCTTAATTTCAGTATCAATACTGGGCAAAGACAGTAAATGTTTTAACTGCTCAATAATCACAGGATTTCTAAGTAATTGGCGTAATTCCCGCGTTTTTTGTTGCTTCTCAACGACACTCAGTTCTCGACGCTCTGCTACTTCCCCAGAAAGACTAGGTTGTTTTTGATCCTCTGTTTGTACTACCAAATCGCTTAATACTGAATCAGGCAAATCGCTGACCACATCACCAGGGATGCTAATACCTGCTAATAACATCCGATTTTGATGCTGGATACTACTACTATCAATGAGCGACATACCCGCCGAAGTGGCGACTGCATACTGTTCAATAACAAATTTTTTACCGTCATATAACGCAGCTAACGGCACTAAACGCAATACGCCATCGGGTATATAAATCAGCGTTTCGATATGTTGTTGTTGCAAAAAAGCCTGAACGGGAGCAATTAACCAACGGTGCAAAAGTTGTGCTTGTACTTTAGATTGAGAAAAATCGACATAATTTCGTAAATTCCCAGCAAACAAACGCGCTTGCTGCTCCAAGTCTTTAGCTGTCACTTGACTGGTAAAGCGGCGCAAACCATCGGCGGTATAAACTATAATTTCAAGACGGTCTGGCAATAAAATAGGGTAAAATGCGGCGGCATGAGGATCGATTTTTTGCAAATTAATAGGCGTTGCCGAAATATCACAACGGCTTTGAAAATAATCTTCTAACTCACTTTTTTTCATACGCTCGATGCTATCCCTAGCCTCTGCTAATAGAATTTGTTGCTGGGCAACTGAGGCAGTGCTTGATTGCCGCAATAATAAATCGGCTAAGGCTAAATAAATCGGCGCAAAGGTATCACGAAAAGACGAGCGTCCGTTTTGATAGGACACAGGTATATCAATGCGAATACGATCAATATGATTAACCGCTTGTCTGTAAGCGACAATCGCCAAATCAGGTTTATTTTGTTGTTGATAAAGCCGCCCTATTTTCCACTCCAAGTCAATTAACAAATCGCTTGCGTCCTCTTTTTGGGCAATAGTAATACCTTCTTGCAAGAGCTTAATTGCCTCATCAATCTGCTGTTGTTGCTGATATAGACTGGCAAGATGCTTTAAGGTTGCCGCTTGTATTCTAGGCTGTTGATTTTGACGTGCTAACGTTAAGGTATGATTTAAATGCGTAAAAGCCGCAGCTAAAAAGTTATCTTGTGGTGATAATAAATAAAGTTGCAGGCTTTGATAACCAATATTTAGCCATAGCTGGCTATTGCTAGGATTAACGGGCAAAGCTTGCATCAAAATGATCGCCTGTTGCAGTTGTTGCCACGCTTGTTGTGGTTGATGATTTTTGATAGCCACGTTAGCGAGTTGATAAAATGCGCTAACTAGCAAGGATTTATCAAGCACTTTTTCGGGGTTCAGAACCGCTTGTTGAAAATAATAACGCGCTTGTTGCTGGTTTTGACGGTGCTCATATAATTGCCCTAAATACAAATCGATGCGGACGATTAGATCATGATTAGCGTTTTGTTTTGCTTGTGCTAAAGCAGTGCTTAAAATCTGCTCCGCCTCTGTGTTCTGTTGCCGTTGCAACGCCATATAACCTTGCAAAGCGTGTACTAAAATAAGCTTATCGGTATTTTTTTGCGTAGTGGCTTGTTGCTCAGCCTGAGAAAATTGATTTTCCGCTTCACGATAATGCCCGTTTACTAAGCTTTCTTGCCCCAATTGCAGCCAATTCGGCGTATCATCCGCTTTAACAAACGCGCTTGCTAACAGCACAAAAAAGCAAACGAAAATTCGATAAATAAAACGCATATACTAACGCCTAAGTGAGTCAAAGACCTCCAGCAAAACCAGAGGCTTGTTGTGTGAACTATTTTAGGAAGTTTTACCACATCATGGCTGACACTGCCTAATTACTGAAACAGATTGAGGTTAGTGTAGTTGATCGAGATGCAGATATTCAGCATATATTTTGACGGTATCCATTATAATCCCACCAAACAGTCAGTATCGTTACACATTGATTAAGTTCGGGTAGTGAATTAAATCCATTGAGCATGACTGCCAGTCCTTTAAAGGACTGGCAGTCATTAATATCGCCATAACAAGTTTAAGCCACTAGCCAAGGCATTTATACCAATACTTGGAGCTGCTTAGCGGCGTTGTGGACGGAATGAATTTGATAAGCCGTAAGTCGGGTTACGCTACGTTAACTACAACCTACAACACGCTTTTCGTTTAAAATGGATAAAAACTCTGCCCTAGAGTTGTTATCCATTTTTATTAAATAGTGAGGAACAGATTATGATGTATTTTATAGTGACTTTTGTAGTAATGTTAGCTGTCATTGCTATCATGGCAGTCGGCGTTATCTTTGGTAGACGTGCTATCAAAGGCTCTTGTGGTGGTGGTATGGATAAAGCTGCTTGTGTTTGTGTTGAAAAATGTGATAAAAGAAAAAAGCTGGACGCTGAAGCTGCTGAAGTGCGGCTAAGCCAAGGATAACTATGTTACCGATCGTCTACGAAAAAACGTGGAGCTTAGGTTGTGTTGTACCTAATCACTCCTTTTTTATTTTCGTGCTTTTCGTAGACAAACAATAATAATAAAAAACAATGAGGAGAATACTATGCTAGCAAAAATTACCGTTGCTGATTATATGAGCAAAAGAATCATCACCGTGACTAAAGAGACTCATGTAATTGATGCTGTCAAAAAATTACTGGATAATAAAGTTACCAGTGCCCCTGTTGTTGATGAACAAGGACGCTTAATAGGCTTATTTTCTGAGAAAGACAGTATCAAAGTTTTTTTAGAAAGCGTTTATAACCAAGGTATGAGTGGCAAAGTCGGCGATCACATGACAATGGGGACAATCAGTGTCGATGCTGATTCCAGTATCGTTGAATTGGCAGAAAAATTTGATAAGTCTTCAGTCCGAAGTTTTCCTGTGTTTGATGACGGAAAATTTGTTGGCATGATTAGTCGTACTGATGTTTTAAAAGCGTTAATTTCTCTCAAATAACTCAGGTAAGTCATGGCAACACAGACTTTTTATTGGCATGACTATGAAACCTTTGGTCTTGATCCGCAACGCGACCGCGCTGCACAATTCGCAGGTGTGCGTACCGATGCAGATTTTAATGTTATCGCTGAGCCGCTGGTGCTGTATTGTCAACCAGCGGCAGATTCGCTTCCTCATCCAGATGCCTGTGTAATTACAGGCATTACCCCGCAGATAGCACAACAAAAAGGTGTTTGTGAAGCTGAATTTATTCGCCGTATTCATGAGCAACTAGCTCAACATAATACCTGTACCTTAGGTTATAACAACCTACGTTTTGATGATGAAGTCACCCGCAATAGTTTGTATCGTAATTTTTACGACCCTTACGCACGCGAATGGCAGAACGGCAATTCGCGTTGGGATTTAATCGACGTGGTTCGAGCGGCGCGTGCTTTGCGTCCAGATGGCATACAATGGGTGAATAGTGCCGAAGGTAATCCTAGCTTTCGCCTAGATCAACTGACCATAGCCAACAACATTGCCCATGAAGGCGCACATGACGCGCTTGCGGATGTTTATGCGACTATCGAATTAGCCAAGTTAGTCAAACAAGCGCAACCCAAGTTATTTCAGTTTTTACTTGAAAACCGCGTTAAAACAAAAGTACAGGATTTACTACAACTGGGGTGTTTTAAACCCGTCATCCATATTTCTGGAAAATATCGCGCCGCTAAAAACTGCCTCGCGGTGGTATTGCCACTGTGTAAACATCCTACCGATAACAATGGCGTGATCGTCTATGATTTATCCATAGACCCTGAACCAATGTTAACTTTATCAGCGGCCGACATTCAGAAAAATATTTTTACCACAAACGAAAACCTGCCTGAAGGTGTGACGCGAATCCCGCTAAAAACTGTGCATATTAATAGATGTCCCGTGTTAGCTCCTGTGTCCGTATTAAAAGCCAATGATGCACAACGCCTTACTATTGATTTAGCCAACTGTCTGGCAAATATCAGTAAAATAATTGCTGCGACAGATTTGACACAAAAATTAAGCGAAGTATTCGGTACTTATAGCCAAGCGCAAACAAACACAGACCCCGATTTGGCAATTTACAGCGGTGGATTTTTTGCTGATGCCGATAAAGCCACGATGGCTAAAATTCGCACTCTGCCACCAGAAAAATTAGCAAGCAGCCAGTTTACCTTTACCGATAAACGCTTAGCTGAAATGTTATTCAGATACCGAGCGCGTAATTATCCCGACACGCTAAATGCAGAAGAAAAGCAACGTTGGCAGGTGTTTTGTGTTGATCGTTTAACAGGTAAACAAGCAGGTGCTGGCATAACATTCGATGATTATTTTGCGCGGTTAAACGAGTTGAAAACGTATGAGAGTGCTACTAATCAAGCGATTATCCAAGCATTAGAAACTTACGCGCTTGAAAAAATTCAGCAGCACCCCACTGGCTTATATTAGTGCCTAATTTTATCTATCCGTGCTTCATAGTCTTTTTTGGATAACACGCCACTCACGCTTTCGCGTTGATGAGTTTTGTTGAAAAAATAAGTTCTAGGTAATTCACCATACCATGTTGGATCAATTTCAAATTGCAGTTTTTGGCTATTTTCTTCGGCATAAATCCACTGTTCAATATCGCTTAGCTGGTTGTTTGCTAATATTTTTTGCGCTTCAGCAGTTTCGGCGATGTCATCGGTGCTTAGCATGATAATGTTAATTTCTGGATGGGCTTTGTGAACTGCATTTAATACGATCATGTCTTTAATACACGATGGGCAGGTGATAGACCAGATTGCCAGCATAAATGGTTTTCCAGTATTACTGCTTAGTAATTGCTGATAACTGCCAGTAATAAAAGGTTTTAAGCTGGGTGATTCGGCTTTTGCGGTGTTAGTCAGTAAAATTAAGCCAAAAAATAATAGTGTTAGAAATTTTGAACGCATGGTTAAAAGCCTTTCGTGGAAGTTAAGATTATTCGCGATTATAGCGGCGTGATTGAAATCGCGCCCGTATTTCTACCAGCTACTCTCTCGGATTAACACAGCTAGGGCAGAGCGTAATAAGCGACCTGCTAAACTTTCTGCGGCGGTGTCTAGGGATAATCTACCTCGAATAGTGATTGCGTGTGTCAATGTATGATCATCGACCTTTAGTAAAAGTCGGTAAATGCCTTGTTCTGGAATCAGATGATGCTGTTCATCTTCGCGTACGGCACAGTCACCACCATGCGTTGAGCTAAGTTCTGTAATGGTTAATTGGCGCGTACCCACGCTGTCAATAGCGATTATCTGCACTGGAAACGGTGTAAAATCCCCGCCTTCTGCATAAAATCGTCCTTTCGCACCCACTTGTAAGCGATTTAAATCGGCTTCTTCTGCGTAAGCGGTCACTGTGGTATGAGGGCTTTCGACAATGCCTAAAGATTCATTTTTTGCCACCCACTCACCTTGTTGAAGAACATCGGATAAATCGCGAATATAACCAGCAAAACTTGCGCGTAGAGTGAGTTTTTTTTGTGTATCACGCAAGCCGCTCAGTTCTGCTAATGTTGACTGCAATTCCCCCATATCCATTGGATTATGCTGCGCTAAAGCGACTTCTAAACCTTGTGATGCTAACTGTTCGTTTAATTCGGCAAGATGACGTTCCGCACTGGCGATGCGAAAATCAATATCAGGTGAAGTTAGTTCGATTAATACTTGGTCGGTTTGAACACTGTCACCTTCTTTGACCAGCACGCGCTGTACTTTTGCAGACTGAGGACTATATAAAGTGAATTCGGTTTCCGCACTCAATAGACCTGATACCAGCAAATGGGTACGCCACGGAATAAATAATAATGCCAGCATCGTCAGTGGTATCAACCACGCTAAGCGCGGACGCAAAGGCGTTTTATGCAGTATCATTAATTCTCGCCATACTCGCATTTCTTTAATTATCGGACGCACGATAAACCAACCAATTTCTACCGCAAATAAAAACAAGCCAAGCACTTTAAAAAAAAAGTGATACACCGCCCACGCAATACCTGCAAAC
Source organism: Methylococcales bacterium (assembly GCA_037133675.1). Classification (GTDB taxonomy): domain Bacteria; phylum Pseudomonadota; class Gammaproteobacteria; order Methylococcales; family Methylomonadaceae; genus UBA4132. The sequence continues at coordinate 13,683 of JBAXNR010000014.1, read as the reverse complement.
AAGCACAGCCGATAAATCCACGTCCCATAAGCATAAGCACACAGTAGACGATGACGATTTTTAGAAAACTCTTCAGGGATCGGTAATTGAAAGTTAAACAGGCTTTCTCGTAATCGCCAACGAGCTAAGGCAAAACAACGCTCTTGTAAGTTGGCAATATCTAAGTAATCGGAGAACAGATAATAACCATCAAAGCGCATAAATGGATTGAGATTAACCGCTAAGGTCAGTAGCCACGCGGTACTGGCTAATAAATAAACCCCGCTACGCACAGCTCCATCAGGCAATACTGTCCAGAGTAGCGTTGCCAATATCGCAAGAGCTAATTCGGCGATCATGCCCGCTGCATCAATACTTAAGCGTTGCTTACGGCTAGGCAATCGCCACGCATCGGTGACATCTGTCCATAACATGGGAAATCCCATCATAAATGCCACACCCATTGACGGTACACGACAACCAAAATGACAGGCAGTAAAGGCATGACCTAACTCATGAATCATTTTTGACAGCGATAACATGAGTGCGGCGGTTAGCATTCCTTCTGGGGTGAATACATGAGAAAAACTACGGCTGAATTGCGTCCATTGTTCTGAAACCAGATACCCTGCTAATACCAGTAATAGTAATAGCAACACGACAAATTGACGATGAAATAAAACATTAACCCACGGTAACATTTTTTTTAACGCGCCGTCAGGACGTAACAAAGGAATGCGCAAAAATAAATAATTATGTAACAACCACGTCCAAAAACTGGGCTGACTAGCTTTGCGTTTAGCGGCTAATAGCTGACTACTTTCCACACCCTGCGGTTTAGTCAGTTGATGGCTATGAAGAAAATAGCTAAACAGTTCTATGTCTGTGACATCAGCGTTTAATGGGGTGTCGTGTTGAATCGCTTGGATAATAGTTTCCGCATTGCCCAAGCTCCAGCGTTGTAAAAATTCAAATTCCAACCATCCCAAGCGAAAATAACGGTGTGTTGCAGGGTCATGTAGCGTCCACGTCGGCGCACCGTCTGTTGTTCTTGGCCCCGTATACAAACCTAAATCTTCCCGCAACCCTAACCATTTACGCTGCTTGGGTTCAGCGAGTACAGGATTAATTTCGATGCTATTGTTGTCTACCATGCTAACCATAAACGCACGGTGCGTATCGGTTTACGCAATAACCACAACACAAACGCTTGCCGTGTACCATATAGTTTGGCAACGCCGCGATAGCCCAGACGTGGTAACACACTGGACTCGGTAAACTGTGCTTTGAGTCGATACGCCATTACTTGCGCTGGCGTGGCACTGGCACGATAACTAAAATAACTCAGACTGGCAGGTAAAGGTTTATTGGGGCTTACGTTAGAAAAAAACAGCACTTCATTACCCGCTTTCAGTTCAATTAAATCATCCATCGGCAAGCGAATTTCTAATTCCACAGAGTGCGGGTCGGCAATGGCAAGAATTTTTTCGCCTTGAGTGACGGGTTTTCCTAGCCAATCATTAGGATCATCAAACACCGTCACACCTGCTTTATTGGCAGTGACTTCACAACGTTCCAACAAACTACGCACATAATCAACTTCGGCGATTTGCTGATCCCATTTGCTTTTAAGAACCGCTAGTTTAGACTTGGCAGTGGGATCTAACATGGCTTGTTGGGTAGTTTGTAAATATTCGGTTTTGGCAATATCACGCGTTTCTTCGGCAACGCTCAGGCGACTACGCAATTGCGCCGTATCCAATTCAAACAACTTTTGCCCGACGGTAACGCTTTCATTGGGTTGAACAAAAAATTTTTCTACCACACCTTCAAGCGGTGCGCGTACTATTGTTGCATGATAGGGAATCACTTCTGCTTCGGCGAGTACTGATTGACGAATAGGAAAACACAAGGCGGCGGCGATGATAACAGCGATAATAATTTGTAAGCGTTTATCGCGTAATCGCTCGATCAGCGAACGCTTGGGCTGTGCAGATTCTGCTAGAGCAAGCGCGTGTCCATAGGCTTCTGCTAAATAACTCAGTAAATGAATTTCGCCTTCTTTCCATTGCTGTTCTCGAAACAATACCAAAACATATTTAACACCCAAAGGGGCTGGTAATGGTAGCCAAAGCCCGTGTTCGGGCAACCATTCAGCCCATTCACGGCTCGTGTCGGGTGGCAAGTCATTAGCGGTAAAAATAATTGCCGAATTCGCGTTTTCGTGGTGAGAAAGCTGCTTCAAAACCACATTAAGCCACAGCGTGTAAGGGCTATTTTTTTCGGGTAAGGCAACGCCTGAGGCGGCTTTTATTTTTGCTGTATCACGCTGCCACAATAAGGCTTGTCGATAAGGCAGTAAATCAGTGGTTTCATTAACGAGGATGTAGGGCAGTTCTTCAGCGGGAGCAACCCGCGCACGTTGCTCCAGTTGCAATAATAAGGTCAACTGGAGTAATTGTTTATTGCGTTGTTCGGTCATGGTTTGCTTGTGAGTTCAACTGCACCACTCATACCCGTTAGCAATTCTGCGTTTTTATCAACAATGCGTCCGTATACTTTGATAGTTTGACTAACAGGATCAACCTTGCCACCTAAGCGAGTAATTTCGGCTTGATACACTTTATTGGTTTCGTTTAATGTCACTTGAAAATGTCTGCCTAAACTAAGTTCAGGCAAACTTTTTGACGGTGCCATAAATTCGACTTCTAACTCTTTGTCATCGAGAATTTCCAATAATGGATCACCTGCTTTGACAGTTTGATAAGGTTTAGCAGTCACATCGGTTACTTTGCCAGAGAACGGGGCTTTAATCACACAACGACTTAATACCGCCTGCGTGACTTGCATTTCTGCTTTTGCTTCGCCCTCCTCTGCTTTAGCAACGGCTAACTCCAACGCGCCAATTGAATGCAAGGTTTCTAAACGCTGTTTTACTTCGTAAGTTTTCGTTGCCTTTTCTAAGCTGGCTTTGGCTTTATTTACCTGCGCTTCTTCTAAGGTGCAATGAAAGCTAACCAAGGTATCACCTTCGTCAAAGCGTTCACCATCACGCAATCTAAGTTGACTGATACGCGCATTCATCTCGCTGGAAATTAAGGTACTGCGCCGCGCTTTTATTTGTGCGCGTAACGGTAAATTAATTTCGCTAGACTTTTCAACAGATACAGGTAATTCTGCTAACGCCGCAATAGGGAGTAAGGCGATAATAATCACACGGATGGAGTGTTTCATTTTTTAGTGGGCTGTGTTGATGCTGGGTTAGGCTTATCTGACTCACCAAAATCAATAGTGGTTTTAACCGCGCTGGGAATACTGGGCTTATCAGGCGTAATAGTAGCACTGGGTGTGTCGGGGTTTTGGGAAACGTTAGGTGTGCTATTAAGCTCGGCTGGTAATTTAGGGAACTCGCCTTTGTACCATTTATCCAGCGTTTTTCCAACTGCACGGCAAGAGTACGCACGGTAATATCCGCTATATTACCCTGCACTGGATCAAGTCCGATGGAGGAGTAAATATTACCCAGTGCGGAATAAATCTCCGACAAGCTTTGCTCTTTTTCCAATTGTGAAGCGAGTGCGGCTGTTGCGGCATGAACGCGTTCTAATTCAGAACCTGCATCACTTTCGGTGGTATCGCTGATGACTTTAAAAATACTTTGATCGACGACATTTAATTCGCTGGCACTGTGATAACCATCCAATGCTTTGAGGTATTGTTGATAACCGACATTGATTTGTACTAACGCAGCAACACTCAGTGCTTTACGCCGTGTTTGTGCGACTTCAACCTGCGTTTGCGCCGCTTTCCACATCTTAGGACCTGCCAGCAAATTAACCAGATTAAAGGTGGTACGCGCCCCTGCTTCCATCCATGTGTTGTAGACTAGAAACGAGTTGCTATCCCAATTGGCTGATAACGGAATAGTCAGACCAGGTAAGACTTTCAGCATTTCCTTCCATACTTCATCACGACTAATACGTTCTTGATAGACTTCCTCACGCAATTCTGGACGGAAAAACAAGCCTAGGTTTTCCAATTCGACCATGTTTGCTTTTAGCTGAGGGGGCTCGGGTGTTTGTTTAGTTTGAGCCAACTGAAAATCACTGTGCATCGGCGCATTAATCAAACCCGCTAATTTAGGTTTAGCCACTGATAAGTCAGCCTTGAGCTTTTTTAACTGATCAATAATACGCAACAAACTACGTTGATATTCCAGCACACTGAGCGGTGGTTGCAAACGATTGACTTCAACCGATTTACTCAATTCCAACGCGTGTTCTGCCTGCTCCAATACAGGAGTGAGTTTAGGCAATAGGCGTTCAGCAATATTCGCGCCCCAATAAGCATTTAAAACTTCCTTGATTAAATTATTAACTACCTTACGCTTACGCTCTTGGGCAATTAGAATACGGTTTGCTTGTTGTTTTGCCTGAAAATAACTGACACCAAAATCCAGCACGTTCCAAGTAAATGATATATCAGCCAAACCACGACTGGCATCTTGAGACGTTGAGTATTGTGTTAATTGAGAGTTTCTCGATTGATTAAAATAATCCACACTAGAAGAACCTAATTGACTAGCACGATCTATATACCCTGCATTAATTGCCAAACGTGGCAACATATTCAGGGTTGCAACATCAAGCTGAGTATCTTGTAAAACCGCTTCCATGATAGATAAGCGATGGTCAAAGTTATACTTTAAGGCGCGTGCCAAGGCATCATAAAAAGTCAACGGTGCAGTAATCGGTTCCTGTTTATTATACATTTCCGATTTATCTTTCAGCATACTGGCTAACCGCTCATCAGCAGTGATTGGATTTGGCTCAATTGCGCAACCGCTTAAAGTAGCCGCTGCAACCAATAACACGCACGTTTTTTTAGAATATTTCCTCATGGACACCCACCTTTATAATTATTTTAGATTGTCGAGCAAGGCACGACTTTCTCTTAGTTTACCTAATTTACTGATTGCTTGCACCTGTTCAGACAATGCCAACTTAGCAACAGATTTTTCACCCAGCCTATTTTTTTCAATAATTTTATTGCTTGGTTTATCACTGTGATGCACACGTCCCTTTTAACATAAACTGAAAATATTGGACACACTTCATTTGTTTTGGACTCCTAATGCGATGCGCTACGCACTTTCAAGCAACCCAATTTCTTCATCAGTTAGGCTAAACAAGGCGTATACCGCCGCGTTCTTTTAAGGGAATGTCGATTTTGTAGGTTTTTTTTAATTCATCCTGCACGGATTTAAAATATAACAGCCACCAGCGTTCTAATTTTTGCGTTAATTTCACCACGCCCAAATCAGGAAAACGGCGGCGGATGTTGGTTTCTAGCGTGTAGCGTTGTTCGGTTAAGGTTTGGTATTGTTCGGCGAGTTTGCCGATGTGGTTTTTTTGTTCGAGGGTTACGGGTCACTGCCATTAAGTTAAGTGCTTGAATCCCCCTAACCCCCTTTTTCAAAAGTGGGGGGGATTTATAAATAAAGATATTTTCTTAACTTAATGCCAGTGGGGTTGCGGGTGGAATTGGAATTCGTTCAATGTTTTGCGTAAATAATCTTATTCGCCATTCTCCGCCACGCAAAGATGAAAACATTGCACTGACGATAAACCAAATCACTTTTGGGTAGTCCTAAAAAGCGAGTGATGAAGCTGTATAATGAGGATGTATTTAACTAACGAATAAGACATGAACTGCGACTAATGCACAGGAACAAAAGTCGTAAAGAATGGAAGTAACTCAGTACGGACACTCCAGATACACGAAAAAGCAAACCAGTCGATAACGCTCGACTGTGATGAGATGTGGTCGTTTGTGGGAAAACGCAAGAATAAACAATGGATTTGGTTAGTGATAGACAAAGATACACGCGAGATAGTAGGCGTATACATCGGTGACCGAAGTCGGGAGAGTGCGCAACAACTGTGGTCTTCGCTACCCTCATCTTACCAACAAAATGCCACCTGCTATACCGATTACTAGGATGCCTATCGAACCGTGATTCCCGCATAGCGTAGGTAAAGAAACAGGACTCACCAACCACATTGAGCGATTTAATAACACACTCAGACAACGCTGTTCTCGATTGTTAGGAAATCACTGTCCTTTTCTAAAAAACTCGACAACCATATCGGCGCAATCTGGTATTTTTTTACCACTACAATGAATGCAGGCGTATCGCTTTGACCTTGTCATCACTCGCTTTTTAGGACTACCGAAATTATGAATACTTTCACAGTCTCAATAGCTAAAGAGACTGTGAAAGTTTTAGCTATCGGAGTCCAAACTCATGAGTTTGGACTCCATCGTGAATGGTTTATTCGTCTTTTGGCTTAGCGCGTCTGGAGGTTGAACTCATGCGTTTTTTGCTTTTGTCTGGGGTTTTCTCACCAGATTCTATTTTGCTACCATCCATTTTTGAAATGTTCAGCAACTGACCTGCGACGCGAATTTTTCTGAGTTCTTGTAACAGTTCTTTGGGCATACCAGCGGGTAATTCAACGGTGCTGTAGTCGTCAGAAATTTTGATTCTAGCGATATGGTCACCATCAATGCCTGTTTCATTGGCAATTGCACCAACAATATTACCTGGTTTTACACCGTGTGCGTGTCCGACTTCGATACGGAAAGTTTCCATTTCTATGTCGCTACCAAAACTACGTTTGGGTTTACGCTCTCTATCACCGCCTCTGCTGTCACCTCTATCGCCGCCTCTATCAGTTCTTTCACCTCTGTCGCGTGAGGGTCTATCATCACGGTCGCGACGTGGGCTTTCTTCACGACTTTCTTTGACTTTTTTCGGCGGCTGCATCAGTAAAGGCACTTCACCTTGGACTAATTTGGCTAATGCAGCGGCTATTTCTAAGGCACTGACATTGTGTTCTTGTTGATACTGTTCGATCAGTTGACTAAAAAAGCCCAGTTCTTCTGCGCCCAAAGTATCGGTAATATTTTGTTTGAAACGGGAAATACGTTTGTTGTTAATGACTTCGGTAGAAGGCAAGCCCATTTCTTCTATTTTTTGTTTAGTGGCTTTTTCGATATTACCTAGCAGTTTTCTTTCTCTAGGCGCAATAAACAAAATCGCATCACCTGTACGACCTGCGCGACCTGTACGACCAATACGATGAACGTAAGATTCGGTATCGTAAGGAATGTCGTAGTTGACAACGTGGGTAACGCGATCTACGTCTAAACCACGCGCTGCCACGTCAGTGGCAATTAGAATGTCCAGTTTACCACTTTTTAGATGGGCAATGCTGCGTTCGCGTAAGGCTTGTGACATATCGCCGTTAATCGCTGCCGCTGAATAACCGCGAGCTTCTAATTTTTCAGCCAATTCAACGGTGGCGGTTTTGGTTCTGACGAAAATAATCATGCCGTCAAAGGTTTCAGCTTCGAGTATGCGGGTCAGTGCGTCGAGTTTGTGTACGCCACTGACTACCCAAAAGCGTTGGCGAATATTTTCCGCAGACGCTGTAGTCACTTTAATGGTAATTTGTTCGGGTTCGTGCAGATATTGTTGGGCAATTTTACGAATGACTGACGGCATAGTTGCCGAAAATAACGCGATTTGGCGTTTTTCTGGCAGTTGATCTAATATCCATTCAACGTCATCAATAAAGCCCATGCGTAGCATTTCATCGGCTTCATCTAGGACTAAGGTGGTTAAATTTTCAAGGTTGAGTGTACCTTTGCGCATATGATCCATGACGCGACCAGGTGTACCTACCACAACGTGTGCGCCACGTTTTAGTTGACGTAATTGGGTGCTGTAATCTTGTCCGCCGTAAATCGGCAGGACGTGAAAACCTTTTAAATGGGCGGCATAACGTTGAAAGGCTTCGGCAACTTGAATAGCAAGTTCACGAGTCGGGGCTAATACCAACACTTGTGGGTCTTTTTGCTTTAAATCAATGCGCGATAAAATCGGCAGTGCAAAAGCGGCAGTTTTTCCTGTACCTGTTTGTGCTTGTCCCAAAACGTCTTTGCCTTGGAGCATGAAAGGAATAACTTGGGCTTGAATGGGTGAAGGTGTTTCATAACCGACATCGTTAAGTGCTTTTAGCAGGGGTTCAATCAGTGCTAAATCACGGAAAGAGGGTAATGTTGAAACATCATTGGACATGTATGTACCTGTATGGAGTCTTTGCGAGCGCGAAAGCGCGGGGAAATGTTTTTACGGTGGCATTATAGCGCATAATGCCCCTATGTTACTAACTGTTGTTAAGTAAGCGTGTCTACAAAAGCACAAAAAAAGCGATATGTCTAAATAATTTCTAAAACTATAGAAGTTACGCATTGACAGTTAATGTAAAACAAGGGCGATACAATAATCGCCATTACCTAGTGAAATAGCCAGCAATGATAAGGGAAATCAGTCGTTCACAGCACGTTGTACGTTGCCGATGACCATTAGTTTTTTATTGAGTGAACTGAAATCTAGTAGCTGTTACCGCCTAGGAGAAATCATGGATATTTCACACGATAGTGTTAACCGATTTTTGTACCGAGAAGCGTATAGTCCATTGATGGCGAACCCTGAAAAAAAGATTCTCTTGCTGACTCCCACCAAAGCGGGTCGTTATCACGATAAGAAACTCTTTGATAAAGAAACCTCCTTTCGATTTATTCCACCCGACTGAACTCTGTGGCTGGACAAAGGGCTTTCAAGGCGTTCAACACTACCATAAAAACGTGATGATGCCCAAGAAAAAGCCCAAAAATGTACTTTAAGAATTGAACATCGCGTATATTCTTTCATAAAAAAAGCCCTCGTTATTCACATAACGAGGGCTTCAAATCCCTTAACTGATAACCATAGGTTATCAACTAAGCGTTCATATTAAATGAAAGATGGGATTAATGGAGCGTCAATCGTAATCATTTGACGGTTGCCAGCTTCATCGTAGAAGAATAACAAGCCAGCAAAACGACTGTCTGGATCATAAATCAAGTCAGCTAAACGGTAAACTTCCCATGCAGCATCAGAAGCAGTAACTTGAACTGTTCTTGATTGACCAGGAGCAAGTGGGCTGTTATCGCTAACAGTCAAACCTTCTTCAGCCAATAAGTCATCAGGATAACCTGATTCATCAACAGAAACTGCTGGATCAAGGAAACGTACACCAGCTGTATTAAACTCACCCAAACGAACAGCTGAATCACCATTATTCGTGATGGTCAGAGTCATTTGCATAGCACGACCTGGCACACGGTATGTAGCATCGTCAACCTTAACGCTAACAGTTCTAGCAGGCATTTCGATTGATTTCATTCCACGCAACAAACCAGCTTGCAAAGGAGTTGTAATAGGGAATTTTTCATTAGTTGAAGCCATAGAAGCAGCAACAAGAACCAATGTACCTACAGCAAAAGCCAACGCTACTTTTTTATCAGCAGGAGTGATTAACGCATCACCTTTACCAGCTTCAACAGCAATTGAACGTGGAACAAACATTGGTTTACGAGCCCAGTAGAATAACCAAGCCAAACCGATAGCATACCAAAGAGCATGCCAGAAGTAAGTGTTTTCCAAGTTGTAAGTTTCCAGATTGATGGTTTCACCTGTTAACGTAGTGATTGGGTTAACAAATGAACCCATAGATCCAGTAATAGTTACCCATTTACCTGGACCAATGATTGGACCACCACCTTTTACGTTCATCATAGAGTGAACATGCCAGTCGCCTGGACGACGTGCTTTCAACAATACTTTAAACTCATAAGTTTCGCCCAGTTCCAAAGAAACCGAACGTGGAACTAATTGACCACCGATCCATGATCCTGCACGAATAAATACAGGTCCTGGAATACCAACGTTTAAGAATGATATTTCGGGTTTATCAACAGTTTCTGGCCATCCTTGAAAAACGAAGAATTTACCAGAGATAGTCATTGTATCATTAACAGCAACTTCTTCTTTTGACCAGTTCATGTCAAACCAGTGAATAGTACGCATACGCATAAAAGCGGCTTGCGACTTTTCACCATGAGCAGATGCAGTTGGTGTGTAAAACATCGCTGCTGTCATTGTAATCAGCAGTGCGACAAAGGATAATTTAGCAACCTTGTCTTTTAATATTTTCATATATCCTCCTCTATAATAGAGAATCTATAGTTTTTGAGTATCTAACGGAAACAAAATAACAATTATTTAGTGCCGTCAGTCTTTTTTATTTTTCGATGTAACAGTTCTTATACAGACTCAACAAATGCAGTTGAGTTGAACCACTTGCCGAAGAAATGCCACAAGAAGTATATTAAGATACTCACGAAACCAGAGAAGAACGCTGATACTGGAGCAACGTCTTTACCGAAAGTTCTAAGTGTACCTTTTTCAACCATTCTGATGTACTCAGGTGTACCAGTTCTTACATAGTGGTAACCTTGTAAATCAGCTAGTGTCATCATCATGCCATTGTATTCAACAGGAACATGTAATGGAGCAATAACAGGCCAGTTGCCTGGATAGAACAATAAGCCCCATGCCAAACCACCAACTACAGCAGTTAATGTCATGCTACCAGACAACAGCAGAATAACGTCAAGAACGATAGCACCTGGCATTAAGTTTGATGGGAAGCAGAAATTTACTGGGAAATATGTCCATCCCCAGAAGTTTAAGTATCTGTTAACCCACTCACCTAAGAGCAGACCTAAAATACAAACTACCGCGCCAAAAGGCAAACGGTAACGCCACCACAAACATGCTTGAACAGCCGCAGGAAACGTGATTGAAACGATTGGAGCTACGGTTACCCATAAACGTCTATCTTTCCAGTCAGTCCAGAAATCCCAGTCACCACCAGTTAACATATAGTGAATGTGATAACCACCAAGTACAACGAAGAACAATGTAAACAAAATTAGCCAATCGAACGTGCGAGAAACTTTAACTGCTTCAGCGCGTGAACGTACAGCTGATTGAGATGCGCTCATTAGCTTACCTCCTAAAGGATTTAAATTATTTTTATTAATTACCACCTAATCTACATTTACTGTTTCATCGTGAAAAAAGACGAAACAGTAGGAGATAGGATAGATAGTCATTACAACCAAGACTAGATTAAGCTAAGTCTTTTTTCAGAAGTTTTGATAAAGCACCAACTTCTATATTCACAACACCTAACACACCTAATGCAGCCCATCCGAAGAATACGAAGCCGTAGTGTAAAGGAGCAACAAACAATTCTTCCATGAACCAGAAAGTGTGACCCCATTCATTCAAACCAACATTTGGTAAGATCATGAAAGGACCAACTACTGATACTAAATACATCAAAGACAAACCTTGTTGATAGGTAGGCAATCTTGTTTTAGCATATAAGAAAGAAGCACCACCAGTGATGATGTAGATAGGATAGCTTAAGTAAAATTCAATGATGTGACTTGGTGTAAAGTCAGTATCACGAACGATAGTTTGATGCCATGTACCATCTTGCTCTGTAAAGTAGCTTGCACCATAATAGATAGCGAAAGCGTACATTACCAACCATGTCCAATGTGTAAAATGTCTTCTCAACTCTTCTCTTGGAGTGATTGACATTACTTTACGGTCACGAGTCTTCCAAATATAACCCCACAGGATACCTGCAGTAACAACTTCTAACACGAATTCGATATAAAGGAAGTTCATCCAGTATGTTTCAAATTCAGGTGCAAAAGAATCAAGACCAGCAGACCAGCCATAGACACCCTCATACCAACGAACCCAAGCGTAAAAAACCACATAAAGTGATGCACCTAGGAACATATTTTTTTTATTTAACAGCGGTGCTTCCGCAGCATCAGTTTTCACTGATTCAGTTGTAGCTGCCATTTCTACCTCCTAAAAATTAACAAATTGCCAGCCCGATGGACTAGAACTCAAAGTACAACTCCTTTTCCACATCCCACTTCAAACATTCTATTTAAGAAACAGGGTGACACCGAATCATTCAATGCGGGGTCAGTTTACCAGTTCGATTTGCCTTGTCAAGTCAAAAATATTTCAGCTTAGAAATTTATCAATCTTAACTTCAACAAGAGAAATTACTAACAACCTTGGATTCAAGTCATAAGTAGTCGATCAAAAGTTTTTTAACATTTTTTAACATGACAAAGTGTTTGAAGTGAGTTTGGTATATGAAGTTGGTGAACATTTGATTTCGTTAAAAGACTTATGGCAACTTCTAATAATCCAATTTTTAAAATTGGATGCTATAAATTTTAATGACTTACATTCGCCAATGTTATGAAAAAAGCTATTTTTAGAGATTCCTTTATTGTCACTTACTTACATTAACGCAACGCTTTTTCCCAGCGACTCACTACTGCGGCTGCCATGCTGTTACCGAATACATTGGTGGCACTGCGTCCCATGTCGAGAATTTGATCGATACCTAGCAGTAATAATAAGCCCGCTTCGGGGATATGAAACATGGATAGCGTGGCGGCGATGACAATTAACGAGGCTCTTGGCACACCTGCTACGCCTTTGCTGGTAAACAATAACACTAGCAACATGACGAGCTGATCCGCGAGTGGCATATCAATTCCGTAGGCTTGGGCAATGAATAACACCGCAAAAGTCATATACATCATGCTGCCGTCTAGGTTAAAGGAATAACCCAAAGGCAATACCAAACCACAGACTTTTTCATCACAGCCAAAGCGTTCTAGTTGTTGTAATAGCTTTGGGTACGCGCTTTCACTGCTGGCTGTACCGAATGCCAGTAACATGGGCTCTCGAATATGACGAAGTAAGGACAGTACTCTGTGTCCTAAAAATAAAAACCCAACACAGCCAAGTAAACAGCACAGTAGCACTAAGCCCAAATAAAATTCACCGATAAATTTGCCATAAGACCACAAGATGTCGATACCGTGTTGAGCAATCACCGAAGCCATCGCGGAAAATACTGCCACAGGTGCGTAGTGCATCACATAACCTGTGACTTTCAACATGATGTGGGCGAGTGAATCAAGTAATTTAACCGTTGGACGCGCCAGTTCACCAATTGATGCACAGGCGATGCCAAAAAACATGGAAAATACCACGATTTGCAAAATTTCATTTTTTGCCATCGCTTCGACAATACTTGTTGGAAAAATATGCGCGGTAAAATTGCTCAAACTGGGTTCAGCCTTTACTAAACCAGTTTCTGCACCGATAGCAGGGAGAGCGATATGTAATGAGCTTCCTGGTTGCAATACATTGACCAGCAACATTCCTAATAATAGACTAGTAATAGACGCAGAAAAAAACCATAGCATGGCTTTTATGCCGATACGTCCAACGGTATTTATATCGCCCATTTTTGCCATGCCCACCACTAGGGTCGCAAATACTAAGGGTGAGATTATCATCTTGATTAGGCGCAAGAATATATCCGTCAGCACTGAGAATATAGTAATAAACTGTTTCAAACTTTCTGTATCAGCGAGTTTTAAATGTAATATTTCGCCAACGACTATGCCAAGTAATAAGGCGATAGCGACATAAAGTGTTTGTCGATTGCGAGGTTGAGCAGGGTGATGATAAGTATGTGTAGTCATAATAAGACGATATTTTTATTGGCAAGTGACTGTATAGTTGACTTGAATTATAGGGTGAAATCTGTAATCGTTACTTAAAAACGTGACTCAAGCCGCACGGCTTTCTCATAAAAAATTAACTTGCTTAAGCGTTAAAATTAGTTTTTT
>JBAXNR010000013.1:0-60651 GCA_037133675.1 Methylococcales bacterium | reverse complement strand
CTGTTCTTTCTCTGTATTCTGAAAGGCAAGCTCTTGATTGGCAATGACTAACTCATCTGCCCGCTTTTCTTTCTCGTCATTCTGAAAAGCAAGCTCGTGATTGGCATTGACTAAATCGGCTGCCCACCATTCTTTCTCTTCATTCTGAAAAGCAAGCTCGTGATTGGCAATGACTAACTCAGCTGCCCGCTTTTCCTTTTCTGCATTCTGAAAGGCAAGCTCGTGATTGGCAATGACTAACTCAGCTGCCCGCTTTTTTTTCTCTTCACTCTGAAAGGCAAGCTCGTGATTGGCAATGACTAACTCTTCGAGTAAGTTATCTAGCGATGAATGAAGCTTATTGTATTTTAATTGCAGATCACTTAATGTCTGACCCATTATACTAGCTCCGTAGGATGGGTAGAGCGACTGAAAGGCAAGCTCGTGATTGGCAATGACTAACTCAGCTGCCCGTTTTTCTTTCTCTGTATTCTGAAAGGCAAGCTCGTGATTGGCAATGACTAACTCAGCTGCCCGTTGTTCTTTCTCTGCATTCTGAAAAGCAAGCTCGTGATTGGCAATGACTAACTCGGCTGCCCGCTGTTCTTTCTCTGCATTCTGAAAAGCAAGCTCGTGATTGGCAATGACTAACTCAGCTGCCCGCTTTTTTTTCTCTTCACTCTGAAAGGCAAGCTCTTGATTGGCAATAACTAACTCTTCGTGTAAGTTATCTAGCGATAAATGGAGCTTATTGTATTTTAATTGCAGATCACTTAATGTCTGATTCATTGTATTAGTATTGGTTGCTTCAGTGATAATTCTATAAGTTTTCTGTATCTTTTATGGATATTACTTAATCGTGGTTCGAGTTAAAATTCATTGAAATGATTAATATTTCAGGTTTCATAATATCGCCAGTCTACCATCATTCCAGTATGGGTGTTTGAATCCCGTCACAGAATGTGAGCCTTCATGAAATCCTTGGATTCTGGATTTTGGCGAATCATTGCTACGCTCTCCCTGCCGCAATGACAAAGCTGTTTTTGTGATTACAACATCGTTCACATTGAGCCTGTCATGGTTAGATTGAACAAGACTAAACTCAAGCATCCTAGTTTGAGTTATTATGTTGGCTTTTTGCCAGTCATTGCCGCCATGTCTCTTATTGCCCAACTTCAACCACAGTTATTGCTACTACCTGAAACTTTACGCGCCACTGTTAGCGATTCTTTACAGTATTGGCATGATGCGGTCGAAAATATCGACACTCCCAAAAACATCCGCGACTCGTTAGTTAAAGTCTGGGCTTCCAGTGAATTTATCGCCACTAGCTGCACACGAAAACCTGAATTATTGTTGGGATTAGTTGAATCAGGCGATTTAACTCGTTCATACACTAGCGACTATTACGCGACCCAACTTAAGCACCAGTCATTTAGCGATGAAGCCGTGTTAATGAAAGCCTTGCGTGAATTTCGCCGCCGTGAAATGGTGCGACTTGCGTGGCGTGATTTAGCAGGTTGGTCTGAATTATCCGAAACACTGACCGAATTATCGTGGTTAGCTGATGCTTGTATTCAAACCGCACTGGATTTTTTGTATCAACAAGCCTGTGAAAAACGCGGCACACCGTTATTGGCTGATGGCACGCCGCAACAAATCATTGTATTAGGTATGGGAAAACTAGGCGCGTTTGAGCTGAATTATTCCTCTGATATTGATTTGATTTTTGCATACCCAGAAGACGGCGTATTGCCTGACCGTAAAGCCACGACTTATGGCGAATTTTTTACCAAGCTGTGCCAAAGTTTGGTGCGGGTATTGGATGATATTACCGTTGATGGTTTTGTGTTTCGTACTGATATACGCTTGCGCCCCTATGGGGATAGTGGCGCGGTGATTATAACCTTTGACGGCATGGAAAATTACTATTTAACCCAAGCGCGGGAATGGGAACGTTACGCGATGATTAAAGCGCGGCAAGTGGCGGGGGATTTTGTTACGGGTAAGCAGTTGATGGCGATGTTGTCGGCGTTTGTTTATCGGCGGTATTTGGATTACGGGGCGTTTGAAGAATTGCGTTCTTTAAAAGCTCAAATTACTCAGGAGTTACGCCGCAAAGATCGTTTAGAAAACGTCAAATTAGGTGCGGGTGGCATTCGAGAAATCGAATTTATCGGGCAGGCGTTTCAGTTGATACGCGGTGGCACGGAAAAACGCTTACAAACACGCGGTATTATGGATGTATTGCAATTGTTGGGGGAATTGGAGTTACTCAGTCCGCAGGATGCTACGCAACTACAGCAAGCCTACTGCTTTTTACGCCGTGTCGAAAATCACATTCAGCAATACCAAGATAAACAAACTCACGATTTGCCGACTAGCGACATAGTGCGGACTATTCTGGCGTATTCGCTGGATTATGCTGATTGGCACAGTTTTAAAACCGAACTGGATACAGTAAGAGCAAGCGTTCACGCGCTGTTCGATCAAGTGTTTTCGGTATCTAAGCAAGGGGAAATTCAGCAACTTAATCAAAAAATATGGCTGGGTGTTGCCGATGAACAAGAATTGTTGGATGACTTAGGTGAATGCGGTTTTCGCCATCCTCACGCCAGTCTTGCCGCATTACAGCATTTTAAAAATGCCACTAATATCCGCCGTTTGAGTAGCAAAGGCGCAGGTGTGTTAAATCGTCTAATGCCACAACTATTTACTTCACTACAAAACGTGGCAAATCCCGATGAAACACTCCATCGCATTTTGGATTTATTTACCGCTGTAGCAGGACGGACGGTTTATTTATCCTTATTGGAAGAAAATCCCCAAGGTTTAGCGCAACTTATTAAACTGTCAGCCGCCAGTCCTTGGATTTGTGAGCATTTAGCTAGCTATCCAATTTTATTTGATGAACTGCTTGATGCTGATTCCTTGTATATTCCGCTCAAAAAATCCGATTTAAACGCCCAGCTTGAGGGTTTGTTAGCCTCTGTTGATGTACAGGATTTAGAACGTTTAATGATAGTGTTGCGGCAATTCAAACAACAACAAGTATTGCGTGTTGCAGCGGCTGATATTATGGGGGTGTTGCCTTTGATGGTCGTCAGTGATTACTTAACCTATATTGCCGAAAGCATCGTTGAGCAAGTATTAGCTCATGCTTGGTTAATGCTGGTAGAAAAACACGGTTATCCGCCTGAATGCCACGATGAACCTAAAGGCTTTGCCATTCTTGGTTTTGGTAAATTGGGCGGATTAGAATTAGGCTATGGTTCTGATTTGGACATGGTGTTTTTATATGACTGTGCCGATGGTAACGCCTTAACTAATGGCGATAAACCTATTTCAGCGGCGCAATTTTACGGGCGTTTAGGGCTAAAAGTACGGCATATTTTAGATACTAAATTGTTATCGGGTGTGCTGTATGAAGTCGATATGCGCTTACGTCCATCGGGTGATTCAGGTTTATTAGTCACACCACTCAGTAGCTACGAAGATTATTTAACCCATCAAGCGTGGACGTGGGAACATCAAGCCTTAGTCAGAGCGCGATTTATTGCAGGTGATGAAAATTTAAAAAACCAATATCAAGCTATACGTCATCGTGTATTAAGTTTGCCGCGTGATAAAGACGCATTGAAAATTGAAGTTCGTGAAATGCGGGAAAAAATGCGTACTGCGTTAGCAACCAAAGACAGCGATAAATTTGATTTAAAACAAAGCAAAGGTGGCATTGCAGATATTGAATTTATGGTGCAGTTTGGTATTTTAGCGGAAGCGGCTGAGCATCCCTCATTAACCACTTACACCGACAATGTGCGCTTGCTGGAAGGCTTACAGGCTCACGGTATCATCTCGCAACACGCCGCTGATACCCTAAAGGCCGCCTATTGTGCGTACCGTGACAGGGGACATAAACAAGTATTACAAGGTGACAAAGCCGTTATTGCTGAAACTGAAGTGACTGACCTGCGTGTTCAAGTTGAACAGATTTGGCAAGAAATAATGGAGTGAGTGGTTTAAGCATTCGGTCTTCAATAAGCACAGGACGAACGAAAACGGTAGTGGATTAAATATGGAGTATGACTGCCAGTCTCTTGAAGGACTGGCAGTCATTAATTACATCCTATTATTCAATCCCCTTACCCCATTGCCCTGCATAAAACCTCTCATCCAAGGTAGCGCGTGAGCGTTGATCTAATTCGATTGCTTTAAAATCTTCATGTAGCACGTCAACATCGGCTTGATAGCCAACTGCCAACATTGCCATTGGTGTGCAGTCATGAGGTAAATGAAATAATTCGCGGGTTTTTTCAGCATCAAAACCACCCATTTGATGGACAATTAGCCCTAAAGCTGTGGCTTGTAAAGATAGATTAGCGCAAGCCGCTCCCGTGTCATACATTGCCCAGCGGTTAGGTTTGTCGTTGTGATTAAAATTAGCCATTGCCACGGCAAGAATTAGCACGGGGGCATTTTTTGCCCATAATTGATTTCTTTCTACGATACTTGCGTATGCGTTTTGCCAACTGGTGGCATTGGTATTTTTATCGCACACCACAAAACGCCACGGCTGATCGTTAAAACAAGAAGCAGCCCAACGTGCAGCTTCTAGCAATGCCAATAAATCCTCATGACTGACGGCTTTATCAGCAGCAAACGCCCTTGGACTCCAACGGGTTTGAATAATATCGTGAATTTTTACACTGGTTATTGCAGGTTTGGATTGCATGGTCGTCTCCTTGGTTGAATAAAATTAAATAACGCTTATTATCCGCTAACCTGCATGACTGCCATCGCAATACGGTGGAGTATTGGTTTTACCACAGGCGCATAAATAAACGGTTTTAGTTTCTACGGCAACAAACGCTAACGGGCTATTTTCGGTTGTTTTATGAGAGCCATCACAAAGTGGCATTGCTCCACTTAAACGACAACGACAGTGGTAATAGGTTTTTCCTGCTTCTACATTAACAGCTATCGGCGCGTTATATTTTTCAGTCATGTCAATTTCTCTCGAATGGAATAAAGGATGGGGGGTTAAATTACAAAAGTGTTAATACGCCGTTACGATAATCACGAAACGCTTGTTCAATTTCTTCAACAGTATTCATCACAAATGGTCCTGACTGTACAACGGGTTCTTGCAAAGGTAGCGCGGCTAACAGCAAAAATTGTGCTGACTGCGTTTGCGTTACTATGCTTATGACATTGCCGTTGATTAACTGTCCCAGTTGTCCTGCTTGTAAAACTTTATTATCAATCGCCAGTTCGCCTTGATAAACATAAACTACTGCTGTGTGTTGTGCGTCTATTGGTACGGTAAGCGATTGCTGTGGACCTAACGATACATCCAAATATAAAGGTTGGGTACTGACACCTTGTACCGCGCCTTGAATGGCTGAATACTCGCCCGCAATGACTTTAATAGTGCCACCATTTGACAAATTAAGCTGTGGAATAGTGGCGGCAGCAATGTCCTGATAATGTGGTGGCTTCATTTTTTCGTTGGCAGGTAAATTAATCCACAGTTGAAAACCGTGTAACAAGCCATTTTCCTGCTCTGGCATTTCAGAATGAATAATACCATGAGCCGCTGTCATCCATTGCACATCACCAGCGCGTAAATGCCCTTCGTTGCCTAAATGATCGCGGTGTAACATTGCGCCTTTCAGCATATAAGTAACAGTTTCAAAACCACGGTGTGGATGACTGGGAAAACCGCCTAGGTAATCCGCTGGTTCATCTGAGCCAAATTCATCCAGTAAGATAAAAGGGTCAAAGTTGTTTTTAGGGTTGGGGCTAATAATGCGTTTTAGTTTCACGCCTGCGCCGTCGGAAGTGTTTTGACCATTGATGACAGTGCTAAGTTGTCGGGTTTGCTGTTTCATGTTGTGTTTCCCAATAGATTTTTCAATCAATAACAACGTTTAGTAAACTTGCTCACAAAGAAGCAGATCTGTTTATTGCGCTAACGCTTTTTTTACCAACGCTTCGGATTGCTGGATAATTTTTTGCAAATTGGCAGATTCTTGTAGATTGCTGCTTGCATGGATAGCATCACCACGACGGTTAAACATTGCTCCAGAGTGGTTTTCTATGTCGGGTGAAATAAACAACGGCACTATTTTTTTACTGTATTCTTCGACACTTTGAAACAGCGTACCAATGATTAGCTCCATGATTTTTTGTCCAAAAGAACCTTCGCCAAGCACACCCGCACGAATGTTTGATTTCATCAGTCCTGGATTTAAGCCGTAGAAATTCACTTCAGGATAACGACTTGCACTATCAAGCACTAAAGCCTCGTTGCCAATCACAGTATTAGAATGCGCTGTCATCAGGTTGTATTGTTGTTCTGAATTCAAATCATCCATCGAACCCGCTTGATTGCTGCCTGGAAAACCGACAATGAATACACGCGGTTTGATGTCTGTTGCCGCACGGTTTTTCCCTAAACGGGCAACGGTTTCACGCACCATCACAAAGCGGCTTAAGTAACTCACTGCCAAATCAAGCTCGATGCCTTCTGGATTTTCCGCCCGCTGTTTGCCTGCCAGAATACCTGTTGTAAATAGCAACATATCAAAGGATTCAACGGGGAGTTGTTGTGCCACACGTTGTACTGATTTTATTTGTGAAAGGTCGGCTTGCACAAAGTGAATGTTTGCCATGTCTTGATCTTGGAAAGTTCGTCCAAGCACCGTAACTTTTGCGCCTTTAGCGACCAGCTCATGGGCGATTGCTCGACCAATACCATTTGTGCCGCCAATCACGGCGACATACTTGCCTGCGAACGCATTGTCAGCAAGCATTTTTTTCTGCCAGTACAAATCTTTGCGCGGAATTCCATTAAGCCATTTCATTTTTACACTCCCGATTAAAATCGTTTAATAATTTAAGATGTTGAGAGCATTATAGAATTGACTGCCAGAATAAAAAGCGATAGATTTTGCGCAATCACTTCAAAATATTTGAACAATCCAATGAAATATCCCATTACACTTGACGCACTGGAAGTGCTGGATGCAATTGACCGCAAAGGCAGTTTTGCCGCAGCCGCCAATGCGTTGTTTCGCGTTCCTTCGGCAATTTCCTATACCATACAGAAACTGGAGCAAGATTTGGATGTGGTGTTGTTTCGCAAGGAAGGGCGCAGAGCCGTTTTAACACCCGCAGGAAAAGTCTTGTTGGAGCAGGGGCGGGAAATCTTGCAAGCCACAGAACGCCTTGCGCTTGCGACTAAAAAAACTCATCATGGCTGGGAACCAGTTTTCAATATTGCGATAGGTTCGATTTTGACCTTTGATTTTATCTACCCGCTGATTGCCAAGTTTTACGAAATCCAGCCTGATATTGAAATCAATCTCTATGAGGAAGTCTTGGGTGGTACGCAAGAAGCTCTTATCAGCAATCGCGCTGATTTAGTGATAGGAACAGGAGCAGAACTGTTGCCCACGCAAGGCGTAAAATACCAAAAAATTCAGGAGATTGAATGGACATTCGCCGTTGCTCCCGAACATGAATTGACTAAGACCACATCGCCTTTATCCCGACAACTAATTGAGCAGTATCGTTTTATTGTGGTCAGAGATTCTGCCAGAAATCAAGCTCCGCAAAGCCAGCGGGTTTTTAGCAAACGTCCTGTATTAAGTGTGCCATCAATAACAGAAAAAATACAGGCGCAGTGTTTGGGTTTAGGCGTTGGCTTTTTACCTGCACACAGGATTCAGGATTTGCTTACTCAAGGTTTGCTGGTCGCATTGCCATTAGAAGAAGCAATACCGCCACTCACTTTATGTATGGCATGGAAAACAAACAATAAAGGCAAAGTGTTGCGCTGGTTTATCGAACATTTATCCCAACACACCTTGTTTAGCATTGCTTACCTTCTATGAAAATAACCAAACTACCAAAGGTTTCAAATACTTCGGCATTAATTTCGTCGTCTTCGATAATGCAACCAAGTTGCTCTTCAATCAGAGTAATCACATTAACCACACCAATAGAATCTAATTCTGCTAAATTGCCTAATAAGGGGGTCGAGCTATCAAATAAGGTAATATCTGATTCCAAGTGCAAGGCTTGTTGTAACAAGTCTTTTGCAAATTTATTTATATTCATGTGTTACTCGGCGAACTGCTCGCAATAAATGTCATAAGTACCCAATAATCGTTAAAATAGCTGTTGCCGAATTAATCTTCCTAAGCAGTTTTTTTATAAAAACAGACAATTATGTATGAAAACTGGTAATTGGACAATATTATTTATTCATTTAAGATACTAACTATCAGCGTTGTTATTAGGTTTGTTTATGAAAAAATTATTAATTTTAGTCTTATTTTTGCCTGTTTTAGCGCGTGCAGATGTGTATCAATGGAAAGATGCAAACGGCAAAGCACATTTTTCTGATCGCTCCTCAGTACCCGATGCAAAAAAAATAGCGATAGAGGCGGGCGTTGGTTTATATCGTGTTAAAACCGTTTACGATGGTGACACGGTCGTCTTAGAAGATGGGCAAAAAATTCGCTTATTAGGGATTAACACCCCCGAAGTACAACACCGTGACAAACTAGCTGATGCAGGCGGTGAAGATGCGAAAAACTGGCTGATTGCCAAACTTAAAGACACCAAAGTCCGCCTAGAAACTGATGCAGAAAAAACCGATAGTTACGGCAGAACCCTAGGCTATTTATTCACTGAAAATAAAGAATTCATCAATCAGTCATTGCTTGCAGCAGGTTTGGCACAGGTGAGCATTTTTCCGCCTAATTTGAAGTATGTCACTGAGTTGGTGACCGCTTCTCAACAAGCAGAAAAAGCCAAACTGGGTATTTGGCAGCGTCCTGAATATGCCGCTATTCCTGTCGATGAGCTAACAGAAGCTGGGCATTTTGGCTGGACACGCTTAGTGGGTAAAGTGAAATCCGTACATCCTGCCAAAAAATTTGTTTATTTACAATTTTCTGACCGCTTTGATGTGCGTATCGACATGGAATGGTTGTCCTTATTTCCTGATCTTAATAGTTATCAAGGCAAAACCATCGAAGTACGAGGCTGGCTGAATAAACGCAAAGATAAATTTTCAATGTTAATTCGTCATCCCAGTGCTATAAAGTCACTTTAATTCGGGTGTCAAAAAACGCTAATGAGTTAAAACTGTAGTTTGTTATATTATAGGCTTATGTGTTATTTTCTTTTTCACCTCTTTTTGATAACCGATAACACATTAATAATTAGGAATAATCCATGTTTGAAGACCTACGCGACCTCTATCAAGAGGTGATTTTTGACCACAACCGTAACCCGCGCAATTTTCGCATTATTGAGAATGCTGACCGACAAGTGGAGGGTTTTAATCCTTTGTGCGGCGACCGTTTAACGCTATTTTTAAAAATGAATGCTGATACCATTGAAGATGCCAGTTTTCAGGGTTCAGGATGCGCTATTTCTACCGCTTCGGTGTCGTTGATGACTGAAATTATTAAAGGAAAAACCGAAGCCGAAGCCGAAACCTTATTTAAGCTATTTCATGAAATGACCACAGGAAAAACTGAGGAGATTCAATTGGAGGCGGTAGGCAAATTAGCTGTATTAGCAGGCGTACGCGAATACCCCGCTCGCGTGAAATGTGCAACGCTGGCATGGCATACCTTAGATGCGGCATTAAAAAATCAGCAACAATCTATTTCTACAGAGTAGAATTCTACTTTTGAACCAACTATGTAAGAGGTGAAAAAATGGAACGGCGACAATTTTTTGCATTGCTGTTAGCCATTACAGGTATGACAGCATGTGCAAGTAATCCAGTTATCGGTGGTGATCGTGTAATGTCTTCGCCACCTTATTTACCCGTGACCTTGAGTGTACAAAGTGATAATCGGGGGAAATTACCCGAATTTCCTTTAAATTCTGATTCCTCACATTACCGTGCCTATATTCAAGCGACTCAGAATGACCGTTATCGATTGCGTGTGGTTAATAACAGCAATCAACGGATAGGCTTAGTAATTGCTGTTGATGGTCGTAATATTATCAGCGGTAAGCAATCATGGCTGGCTAACAGTGAACGAATGTATATTTTGAATCCGCATGATAGCGCGGATTATGAAGGCTGGCGTACTGGCACAAATCAAACCAATCGTTTTTATTTTACCGAAGCTGAGAATTCTTACGCTGCCGCGTGGGGCGATAATTCAGCAATGGGTGTGATTGCTATGGCTGTTTATGCTGAACGTCCACGTCCGCAGCTCTATAATAAAGACGAAGCAATGAGTGGTTCAGCATCTAGGGCTACTGTACCATCCACAGGCACAGGCTTTGGTGAAAGCACTTATTCACCCAGTATGACAGTATCGTTTGAACCTAGCCCTGAACCCATGGAAAAGCTATTTTTTAAATATGAATGGCGTGAAACTTTGTGCCGCAAAGGTATTTTGCAGGAATGTTCTCATGATAGCGGCAACAGTGGTAATCGACTGTGGAAAGAAGATGGTTTTGCACCGCCACCACCTTCACGCTGATACAGCGTTCCAATGTATAAGGCATATATAGCAAATCTATCCTACGACTTTAAAACCCTGCGTAATCTGATGGCGAAGGCGACACCGCCGCGTTCGGGTGATTATCTTGCGGGAGTAGCGGCTGCCAATAATTTAGAACGCGTGGCTGCGCAATGGGTGCTTGCCGATGTGCCGCTCAAACAATTTCTCAATGAAGCACTGGTGCCTTATGAACAGGATGAAATCACGCGCCTGATTATTGACGAACATGACAGCGTGGCGTTCGCGCCTGTCAGTCATTTAACGGTCGGCGATTTTCGTGACTGGCTGTTATCTGAGCAGGCGACCACCGAGGTATTAACCGCTATTGCCGCTGGTTTGACACCTGAAATGGTGGCGGCGGTGTCTAAGATTATGCGCATTCAGGATTTGATTTTGGTGGCGAAAAAATGCCGCGTGATTACCCGTTTTCGTGGCACGATAGGACTGGAAAATCGCTTATCCACCCGATTGCAACCCAATCATCCTACCGATAATCCCGCAGGTGTTGCCGCCAGTTTATTGGATGGTTTGTTGTATGGTTGCGGCGATGCGGTTATTGGTATTAATCCTGCATCTGATAATCTGGAAGCGACCTCACGCTTGCTTACTATGCTGGATGAGGTCATCGAACGCTATGCGATACCGACGCAATCCTGTGTTCTGGCTCATGTCACCACCACCTTAAAAGCTATTGAACAAGGCGTACCCGTTGATTTAGTGTTTCAATCCATTGCGGGTACGCAAAAAGCCAATGACAGTTTTGGCATTAATCTGGCTTTATTACACGAAGCCCATCTTGCCGCGCTGGAACTGAAACGCGGCACACTAGGCGATAACTGTATGTATTTTGAAACAGGGCAGGGCAGTGCGTTATCTGCCAATGCCCATGAAGGCATGGATCAACAAACCTGTGAAGTTCGTGCTTACGCAGTTGCCAGAAAATTTAAACCGCTGTTAGTCAATACCGTGGTCGGTTTTATCGGCCCTGAATATCTGTACGACGGTAAGCAGATTATTCGCGCAGGGCTGGAAGATCATTTTTGCGGTAAATTATTGGGTCTGCCTATGGGTTGTGATGTCTGTTACACCAACCACGCCGAAGCCGATCAGGATGATATGGATATGCTGTTGACACAATTCGCGGTGGCGGGCGGTACGTTTATTATGGGCATACCGGGTGCGGATGATGTGATGCTCAATTATCAATCGACTTCGTTTCATGACGCGCTGTATGTGCGCCAAGTGCTGGGCTTAAGACCCGCACCAGAATTTGAACGCTGGCTACAACAACACGGTATTTTTAATGCGGATAATCAATTGTTAACACACCGCGAGTTACCCCCTTTATTTAAACCATCGTTACAAAAACTGATTGAGATCAGCGATAAGTGACTCCAAAGACTTATGGCATAGCTTAAGTCAATTTACCCTTGCGCGTATTGCCCAAGTTTCCCACTAATTAGAAATCAGGGAAGTGCGTCTTAGCTACAGGGTTTTCAATCTAAAGCAGTTATTTGTTGGAAGTCAGGCAAAGCCTGACCTCCAGATTGGTGTAACTAAGTCTGATTAAAACATTGTAACTGCGTAGGTTTTATTTATTGCAAGGGAAACAATAATCATGCTACGCTTGTCCGAAATCCAAGCCGTTAACATAGTGACAAATAAACAATAATAAAAACAATGTATTAGAAAAATAATGCTTTAAAAGCATATAATAATTAGAGGAGAATAAAATGCGAATTTTGCTGATAGCATCATCCTATAACGGATTATGCCAACGATCTCATATCGAATTAGTGTCACGCGGTTACGAAGTCTCTATTACCTTAGCCATCAGTGCTGAGGTTATGGAACATTCGGTGGAATTATTCCAACCCGATTTGATTATCTGTCCTTTTCTAAAAGAACGTGTGCCAGAAACTATTTGGCAAAAGCATCTTTGTATCATTATCCACCCTGGTATTAAAGGTGATAGAGGTCCATCTTCACTGGATTGGGCAATTACCAACAATTTACCCGAATGGGGTGTAACCGCTTTAGAAGCTGCCGATGAAATGGATGCCGGTGATATTTGGGCAACGGGAACTTTCAAAATGCGTAAGGCAGCAAAAGCCAGTCTTTATCGGCATGAAGTTACTGGCACTGCGATTAAGCTAATTTTGGAAATGTTGGAAAAGTTTGTCAGCAAATCATTCACCCCCGAAAAACTTGATGTCAGTAAACCCGATGTAAAAGGCACGTTGCAGCCTTTAATGAAGCAACCAGAACGAAAAATAAATTGGGAAACCGATACCGTTGAAATAATTATGCGCAAAATTAATGCGGCTGATAGTTTCCCAGGGGTATTAGATACCATTAACGGCGAAGAATTTTATCTGTTTGGTGTCCACAAAGAAGATAACTTACGCGGTTGGAAACCAGGTGAAATTATTGCTAAACGTCATGGCGCGATTTGCCGTGCGGCGGTTGATGGTGCAATATGGATTTCACATTTAAAACGCAAAAAAATAGAAGAACAATCCTTTTTCACTCGCTTAACCTCACTGCATAAACCAGATTATAAATTACCCGCTACGTTAATATTGGGCGAATCCAAACTCAAAGACGTGCCAGAATCTCCTATCGACTTGTTGTACATGGACAAAGCGGAAACGTTTAAAGAAATTTGGTACGAGGAAAATAATCAAGTCGGTTATTTGCATTTTAATTTTCACAACGGTGCAATGAGTACTGAGCAATGCCAACGCTTACGTTTAGCGTATAGTGAAGCCAAAAAACGCCCCACCAAAGTGATTGTGTTAATGGGTGGCACGGATTTTTGGTCAAACGGTGTGCATCTTAATATGATTGAAGTGGCAAAAAAACCTGCCGATGAATCATGGCGCAATATCAATGCCATTGATGATGTGGTCTTGGAAATTATTAATACGCCAAATCAATTAACTATTTCAGCGGTTTATGGTTCTGCTGGTGCGGGCGGCGTGATGATGACCTTGGCAGCGGATAAAGTATTAGCGCGTGCTGGTGTGATGATGAACCCGCATTATAAAACGATGGGTTTATACGGTTCAGAATATTGGACGTATTTACTGCCTAAGCGGGTAGGCGTAGGACGCGCTATTGAATTGACCGATATTCCGTTACCGATTGGAATGCAAAGAGCCAAAGAAATTGGCTTAATCGATGACACCTTGCCTGAAGAGTGGGATGATTATTTGGCTGAATTATGCCAACATGCAGAAGCACTTGCCAACAGCGAAGATTTTGTTCAACAGTTACAGGCTAAAAATGAGTTGCGCAAAAAAGATGAAGCCCTTAAACCGCTGTCTGCTTACCGTGCCGCAGAATTAAAACGCATGAAAATGAATTTTTATCCCAGCTTCTATGGCGGCGATCATACTTATCACGAAGCACGTTACAACTTTGTTCACAAAATTCGACCCAAAGAAACAGCGGCTTATTTAGCGAAACATTTGCAGCTAAATACAGCAAATTTCCAAGAACTGAGAAAACCTTTGAACTATTAAAAAAAATCAGGTAACGAGGAGAAGATTATGTTTTTTAAAGAATGGGTTGTGCTATTAGTGGACGATGAACCAGACGTTTTGAGTGTTTCTAAACTAGCGATGCGCGCAATTAAGGTTTATGACTTGCCGTTAAAAATTTACACCGCCGCCAGCAAAGCAGAGG
Organism: Methylococcales bacterium; assembly: GCA_037133675.1. Classification (GTDB taxonomy): domain Bacteria; phylum Pseudomonadota; class Gammaproteobacteria; order Methylococcales; family Methylomonadaceae; genus UBA4132. The sequence goes on along the minus strand of JBAXNR010000013.1, from coordinate 46,438 downwards.
CGATTGCTTTATTTCAGGATAATTTGGAATTAAGCAGCTCTTTGGCGGTTGCGTTTATTGATGTAGTGATGGAAACAGACAGCGCGGGCTTGGAGCTTTGTCAGTATATCCGTGAAGACATGGAAAACAAGGTCAGTCAGCTTTTTATTCGCACGGGTCAACCAGGCATGGCACCTGAACGCGAAGTCATAGACCGTTATGACATCAGCGGTTATTTTTCTAAAGTTGAAACCACAGAAGATAAATTATATTCCTTGGTTAAAAGCAGTGTACGACAATTTTTATCGACTGGCATGGCATTGGCGACTGTTAATTTACTCAATGAAATGATTGTCAATGGTCATGCTAGTCGTGCCGATTTACTGGAAACTATCCACCATATTGCCGTAGGTGGTGTGGATGAAAGTACATGGCTAATTGTTGATGGACAAGTATTATTTGCTGACGAAGTGAATGCTAAAGGAGGGTCGGCTCTCTATTTGGCTAATGGTGGCTTAGCATTGTATAAAAAACTAGCGCAGTGTGAAGGATTTCCACTGGATTTTTCGGGTGATAAATATGTACGCAGCGAAGGCAATTTTCACCTGATTCAAGTCACCGCAAAACCTCATCAAGTAGAAGTGGGTTATCTATTTAAAACCCAGTTTAATCCACCTGATCACATTATTTCTTTGATGTATAGTTTTGTGCAAGGTTTAGCCAGTATTTGGAATAACACCAGCACAAAATAGTGGGTAGAAGGCGTATATCGTTTTATACGCCTTTCTTTTATATGTTCAGCGCACACAATCAGGATATTTATCTTGAATTTACTGCATCTCTTCACACCACACCATAGCGAAATTGCGCTGTATGGTTCTTACAATGAAAGTTTAGTTTTACTTTCTGTCATTATCTCTTGCCTAGGCGTTTATGCCACTCTTGGCATAGCAGATCGTATCCGTGCGTTAGACAATAATCCGCTGACTGAAAAAATCTGGTTAAGTGCTGGCTCATTAACACTGGGGACGGGAATATGGGCGATGCACTTTATTGGTATGTTAGCCTTTACCTTAAAAACTGCCGACAACGTCTCTATCATCGTTTTATACGATCTTGTAACAACTTTATGCTCAGTTGTTCCTGCCATTCTAGCAGGGGTGGTTGTCTTAAACATTGCTAGCCGTAGAACTGTCAGTCAAAAAAGACTGTTATCTTACGGTGTATTGATGGGAGCAGGTATAGGCGTGATGCACTACATTGGCATGATGGCAATGCAAAGTGACAAAGAGCTGATTATGCTCATAGACATGACAGGCTTTGTTATTTCGGTGGTCGTTGCCGTTATGCTGGCTATTACCTCACTGTATACCAATAAAATATTAAGCACTGATAAATATACCCGCACCAAATGGGCTAAAATAGTGTCGGCTATTACCATGGGATTTGCAGGTGCAGCCATGCACTATATTGCCATGTCATCCACCACTTTTTCATTAGGTAATAATACAATTAACGACACTGATTTTTTATTAAATCCACAATATTTAACATTAGGAGTCAGTCTAGCCGCGTTCTTTATTATTTCATTAGCTATAGTTGTTACTGTTGTCGATATACGTCTGGAAAAAGCCGCTTTATCAGAACAAATTAGCCGCTCTCATACCTTAGCCGCTATTGAAAGCATTCCGAATGCGTTTGCCTTATATGATATAAGTGACCATTTAATTGTCTGTAATAATATGTATCGCAATTTAATGAGTACCGAACACTTTAAAGTTAAAGAAGGTATACAATTTAAAGATTTAATTCAAAATCTAGCGGACAATCAATTAGTTTATGGTACTGAATATAGTGATGAATGGGTAAAAGACAGACTAGCTAGGCATTACAATCCACAAAAAGATTTTATACATCACTGGAAAAATGAAAAATGGATGCAGGTTAGTGAAAGGCGGGTATGGAATGTGGGTACAGTTGCAGTACATACCGATATTACTGAACTAAAACGTACTGAAATAGAACTAGAACAAGCCATGCAAAAAGCCCAGCAAGCGCAACTTGCTGCTGAACAGGCTAATTCTGCTAAAAGTGCTTTTTTAGCCAATATGTCACATGAATTAAGAACACCGATGAATGCCATTATTGGCTACAGTGAAATGTTACTTGAAGAAGCCGAAGACTTAGGACAAAATGATTTTATTGCTGATTTAACTAAAATTCGTATTGCAGGCAAACATTTACTCGATGTCATTAATAATATTTTGGATATATCTAAAATAGAAGCGGGAAAAATGGAAATTTATCCTGAAAACTTTGATTTAACTAAATCCATCCATGAAATAGCGTCTACCATTCAACCGTTATTAGACAAAAAAACCAACAAATTAATTATTAATATAGAAGATAATATTGGCACGCTTTACACCGATTTAACCAAAGTTAAACAAGCTTTATTCAATTTATTAAGTAATGCCAATAAGTTTACTGATGCTGGCGAAATTAAGCTGACAATTACCAAAACAGTCAATAATAGTGAGGGCTGGATACACTTTAGCGTTAAAGATACGGGTATAGGCATGACAGCAGAACAATTGGATAAAGTATTTGAAGCATTTACTCAAGCGGATAATTCAACTACGCGTAAATATGGAGGGACTGGATTAGGATTAACGATTACTAAAAAGTTTTGTAATGTGTTAGGTGGCAATATTGAAGCTAATAGTTTAGTAGGACAAGGCTCAGAATTTATTATTAAGCTACCTACTTTTTATAAAAAAGTGACCAAAAAATTTGTGGGGCTATAATAATGACAAGAATTTTAATTGTTGAAGACAACGAAATGAATCTGGATATGCTTTCGCGTCGTCTTAGCCGACGTGGCTATGAAATTATTACCGCTATGGATGGAGAAAAAGGCATTGAATTAGCAATTATTCATTTACCCGATTTAATTTTAATGGATATGAGTTTACCGATTATCGATGGTTGGGAAGCCACACGAAAGATTAAAGAATATCAACCTACAACCCATATCCCTGTCATTGCTTTAACGGCTCATGCCATGGAAAGTGACAGACAAAAAGCTTTATCAGCAGGCTGTAATGACTACGATACCAAGCCCATTGAAATAGAAAGATTATTAGGGAAAATTGCAGCTTTACTAAGTAATTAAGATAAAACTACAGGTATTCTGGAATTAAACAGTATTAGCTTAATAAGGTTGAGATACTTTCTTAATTATATACTGTAATCACTAAAAATAAATTATTTACGAAGGTAAAAAATGACTATTCAAGATGAGTCAAAAATTCGCCATGATTTATTAACGCCCGTTAATCAAATTATTGGTTACAGCGAAATGTTGGCGGAAGATGCAAATAAAGATGGACAAACTCAATATTTATCTGATTTAAAAAAGATTACTCAGGCAGGGAGAAATTTAACTGATCAGATTAACCTGCTGTTTAAACCCAGTGAAGTAAAAATAGAAATAGCACAGAGTACTAGCATTATTCCTACAGAAATTATTATCCCAGCAAATAGCGATAATGATTTAACGGGGAAAATTTTAATTGTAGATGATATTGAAGACAATCGTGACATTTTAGCCCGCCGTTTAAAAAAACGTGGCTATCATTATGAGATGGCAGAAAATGGTGCAATCGCTTTATCCAAAATTAAACAGGAAAAATTTGATTTAGTTTTGTTAGATATAACAATGCCAGAAATTGATGGTTATACAGTATTGAAAACCATGAAAGCAGATAATGTGTTACGCAATATTCCTGTGATTATGATTTCTGCTATCACTGAAATGGACAGCATTGTGCGTTGCATTGAAATGGGTGCAGAAGATTATTTACCAAAACCGTTTAATGCCACTTTATTATATGCCAGAGTACAAGCCTGTTTAGATAAAAAACGCCTACTCGAACAGGAAAAAAATTACTTATCTGAAAGATTACAAACAGAAGCAACCTTAGAAAGGCATCGTTCTTTAGCGCAAATGGTAGCAGGCGTAGCACACGAAATTAATACACCTCTTGGAGTAATTAATACCGCTGCTACTATATTAGATAGCAGGGTAAATAATAAAGATATTAGTGATTTGTTTGCTGATAATAAAGAAGCATTAGAAGATATTATGGAGGCGACTGATTTAATTAAAAGGAATATTACTCGGGCGCATAATTTGGTGCAAAATTTCAAGAAAATATCCGTTAATCAGACAGCTGATATAAAAGAAAGTGTCAATATTTTAAATACAATAGAAGAAAGTATTGAGTTATTTAAAATAAATGCTAAGCAGGCTAAATTGGAAATTATACTACAAGATAATGTTAAAAACGGTAAAGCGTGGCTAGGTTATCCAGGCTATTTAACTCAAATTATTATTAATTTTTTAACAAATATTGAGCGTTACGCTTATCCAAATAACAAAGGTGGAAAAGTTATTATTGATCTTGCAAATGAAGAGCAAAATAACCAAACTTATTTTGTTATCACAGTCACTGATTTCGGGCAGGGTATTAGCAGTGAAAATGTAACTAAAGTTTTTGATCCTTTTTTTACCACAGGACGTATGATAGGCGGTTCTGGTTTAGGCTTGGCTATCGTACATAATCTAATTACTAATGTGTTAGAAGGGAGTATTAAAGCCCATTCAGAACTGGGTAAAGGCACAATTTTTTGTATTACTTTACCAACTAACTGCTAGTGAGTTTATATGTTATAGCATCTTTATTATGGACGTATCAGAAGCAGATAATACTCAATTATCACTCGATATACTCGCATTATATTTAAAAAATCGACTGGAGTCAGCAATGGAAAATGATAAAGACCTGTGGCACAGTTTGAACCAATTTACCCCAGCGCGTATTGCCCAAGGACGAGCGGGCATGAGTCAAACCACGCGCAATAGTCTGGAGTTTCAACTAGCCCACGCATTAGCTCGTGATGCGGTCAATATCCCGCTAGATTTTGCCCAACTGGAACAACATATCAACGCGCAGGGCTATGCAACACTGACTTTACAAACCCAAGCAGAAAATCAGCGGATGTATTTGCAACGTCCCGATTTAGGACGCTTGTTAAGCGAATCTGCCGTACGTTGTTTGCAACATAACCCAAACATTCAAGCGGATGCCGTCGTTGTGGTCGCCGACGGTTTATCATCCAAAGCGATAGCACAACACGCAGTACCGTTTTTAAATTTATTATTGCCCGAACTACAAGCCAAGGCGTACCAACTGTCTCCTGTCTGTCTGATTAAACACGGACGGGTAGCCATTGGTGATGCTGTCGCTGACCACTACGCCGCCCGTTTGTGTATCGTGTTAATCGGTGAACGTCCTGGTTTAAGTTCACCCGACAGCATGGGCGTTTATTTCACCTATAAAGCAAAATCAGGTATCAGTACCGATGCCGACCGCAACTGTATTTCTAATATTCACAACAACGGACTCAGTTATGATCTAGCATTAAAAAAGCTGTTGTTTTTGCTGAATGAATCCGAAAAATGTCAGTTTTCGGGGGTCAATTTAAAAGACGAAACCATAGAAACTGCGCTGAATAATCAACGACAACAAGCAAATTTTTTGCTGGATTAATTTGAGAGACTTTTGAGCGACTACTTAAGTAGTTACGACGGGCTCAAAATGTGTTATTCATGCTATTGATTCAATAGCCACCAACAATCGTCACCGTACTTTTACCACCACCTTGTTTTTCTACTACTACTTTTGCACCGATACGTTCTACTAAAATCGGCACATGAGAAATTACCCCAACTTTGCGTCCTAACGCTTGCAGAGTGTCTAAACTGGCGATCGCTATGTCTAAGGTTTCAGGGTCGAGACTACCAAAACCTTCATCGATAAATAATGATTCCACTTGGGTTTTATTGGATGACAGTGAAGCTAAGCCTAATGCTAACGCCAGCGACACTAAAAAGCTTTCACCGCCTGATAAGCTGTGGACGCTACGCACATCGTCTGCCATGTCTCTATCGATAATTTGTAATTCTAAATCACTGCTAGGAACGCGCTGTAAGGCGTAGCGTTTGGCAAAGTCGGCAAGGTGTTTGTTGCTGTGAATGAGCAGAGCTTCTAGGGTTAAACTTTGTGCGAAGACACGAAATTTCGCGCCTGTACTTGAGCCGATTAAATCATTCAAGCTTTGCCATTGTTCCCAGCGTTGGCGTTGCTTGTCCAGTTCCACTTTAAGATCGCTGTTGTTGGTGAGTTTTTTATCATCTTCGCGTAGTTGCAAATCGCGTTCTTGTTTTTGTTCACTTAACGATTGTTTTTGTTGTTGTAATTCGCTGGCGGTTTGGATGGCGGTGGCTTCTGGCACAGAAACCGCTAGATTTTCATGGTGTTTTCTATCGTCCGTTTTGACAGTCAATAAGGCAGTTGCGGCTTGTAGGGCTTTTTCGAGTTGTGCAATAGTGGCTTTTTGTTCGTCTAACCAGTGTTCATCCTGTTGCAATAATTCGCTTAGTTGTTCTCGATTAATCGCAAGACGTTCTAAGGCTTGGTTAAGTGTCGCTAGGGATTTTTGTAGGTTGTCATCGCGGTGGGTACGTTCTGTTTGCCAGTGTTGTTGTTCGACTTTTTGGCTTGCCAATTCTGTGGTGGCAAGATTAACGGCGGTTGTGGCGTGTTGTTGGGCTGTTTTTGCTAGTTCTAATTGTTGCGTTAATTGCTGTTCAATCACGTCCGCGCTTACTGGGCTATTAAAATTACCCTTACAGCTTGCAATAAGTGTGTCACGTTCTAGCACTAGGCTTTGTTTTTGCTCGGTTTCGCGTTGTATGACGGCTTGTTTGAGCGTGAACTGTTGTTGAAGTTGCCCACAGGTTTGCGCAGCAAGTTGCGCTTGTTGCAAGCTTGATTCTAGGTTTTTATTAACCGTTGCCAGTTGTTGTTGGTTTTGTTGAAATTGCTGAACTTTCTTACCCAACGCGACAGGAGATGCTAGATACGTTTGCCAATTGGCTAACTGTCCACACGGTACAGCCAAAGATTCAATTAGTCCATTCAGTTGGCTTTCTAGGTTATCAACAGTCGCCAGATAAGCTCGTAATTCGGCTTTATGTTGCGTGAGTTGTTTATCCAGCGCGGTGTGTTCGTTGCTTAATGATTCCTGCGTTTGCTTGGTGGTATCAAAGGCTTGTTGTGCTGTTTTTATTTTCTGCTGTACCGCTAAGGCAGCTTTTTCTTGTTGTTTGATTTGTGCTAAGTCGGCAGTGACGCGCTCATATTGCGCAGTCAGTAACGGTAATAAATCCACGTTTTGCAAAGCCAACACGGGTTTATTAGGCAAAATCAACGTATGCCAATCATTGAGTAAAATATCGTTGCTTTCTTTTGCCGAGATTATTTTATGATTTAGCTCAATCGCTTGCTCTTTCTGTTGTTCAATCGTTTGGATGTTGCTGGTGATGATTTTAATCAAGCTGGCTTTTTCTTGCTCCAATTCATCGACGCGCTGTTGTTGTGCTTGCGTGTGTTGGTTATTCAAGGCGATAGCGTGCGTTTGCCACGGATGTTGTAACGCGCCACACACAGGACAAGGTTGATCTTGGATTAATAATGTCCGCAATTGCTGGGCATCTTTATGGCTAGTGGCTTCAATCAATGCGAGAGCTTTTTTGGCTTCGCCTAGGCTAATGTGATTGATCGCTTGCTGTTGGTTTAGGGTGTCGAGTTGTCGGCTAGTGGTTTCTAGCGTTTGTTCGATAGTTGTTAAGCGTTGCGTGTCTTGGCTTATCTGCGTGTGTACTGCGACCGCTTGCGTGGTGAGCGTAATTGCAAGGCTTAGCTGTTGGCTTTCAAGTTCTAAGCGTTCTTTGTTTTGATGTAATTGATCCAACGAGTGTCGCGCTTCTTGTTGTTTAAGTTGCGCTAATGCAGTTTGTTGGTCATGCAATACTTGTTTTTTAGCATCAATATCCGTTTGTAACACGCTCAAGCGTTGCTGGTTTTTATCCACCGTAGACTGGATTTTTTCTGCTGCGGTGATGTCTTCAGTCCGTTGTTTATTGAATACGCTATAACGATTAAGCTCACTTTCCCAATGTTTCCAATTCTCGGCAAGCGGTTCTAAGGCTTGATGCTCGGCTAACCAATCGTTTAACTGTTGCCACGCGGCGTGTTGTTCGGCTTGCTGTTTTATCAGGGTGTTGTGTTGCTGTTGGGCGGTGCTTAACTCATTATGAAGCTGATTTTGTTCAGTGTTTAAACCGTTAAGCGTTGTTTGCAAGACTTCAAAACGGGTATCCAATACACGAATCGCTTTTAACACAGGTTGGGATTGCTGGTGTTGGGTTTCGACTGCCAGTAAGTGAGCGTTTTGTGTGCTTAACTGCGTGTTGGCAACGTGCAGTTTTATGTCCGCCGCTGCCTGAGCTTCCATCGCATTTTTTAATTTCGCTTCGGCATCGTCATAATCAATTTGCGCTTGTTGATAATGGTTTAATAACAGTCTCAATGGCTGTGCGGCTTCGACTTGTTTGAGATGCACACGCAAGGGTTCAGACTGATTCCATGCCTGTGAACTGTCAGCCAAGGCATTACTGGCCAACTGTTCCGCTTGTTGGAATTTTTTCAGTTTCAGATACCAGTCGATAATTTTTTGATTATCGGCAAGTTGCTTGTCCAGTTCCAGCACCGAAGCGGCAAGCACATCACGTTGCTGTTCCAGCTCTTGTCGTGCTGAACTTTCCAATGGAATTTGATGCTGCATTAACCCGCTAATACGGTCTAGTTCTACCTTTTCCAGTTTGGCGCGTTCATAAGCCGCCTTCGATAGTTCTGAATAGAGTTCCGTTCCTGTAATGCGTTCAAGCAAACTGGAACGTTCATCTTTTTTGGCTTTTAAAAATGCGGCAAAATCACCTTGAGCCAATAAAACCGAACGGCGAAATTGCTCAAAACTCAAATCCACCAAGTTGCTTATTACCTCTAAAGTGCTGGTTTTGCCCTGTCCTAAGCGTTGCCCACTGTCAATATGACTGAGCAGAATTTCTTGCGCTTGTAACTTACCACCTGCTTTGCCTCTGGCACGGCTAACTTGCCAACGCGCTCGATAGGCTTGTTTGTCTTTGCCGACAAAATCCACTTCGGCGAATGCAGAACTCGCACCACGGCGCAAAATTGAGCGTACATCATTATGTTTTACGCGCTGATTTTCATCTTCGTCTTTATGCCCCACTACAACGCCTAAGCCATCGGGCAAGCGTGGCATTTTGTCATATAACGCCAAACACAAAGCATCTAAAATGGTACTTTTACCCGCGCCAGTTTGTCCTGTAATCGCAAATAAACCGACCGTTTGTAACGCGCCTTCATTTAATAAAATTTCAAATTCATCGGCAAGACTGGCAAGATTTTTACCGCGTATGGCTAAAATGCGCATTATTCGATTCCTTCTAACAACTCATTAAACAACGCGGTGAGATCGTCAGGCGCGGGCGTGTCGTATTTAGTCTGATAACAGCGTTGAAACACATCCAGCGGTTGCAATTCTTCCAGACGTTGCTCAATCTGCAAATCAGCTAGACTGTTATCATTGCCTGTGTATGCAGTGGTTATTTTTAATAAGCGCACAGGCAACACACTAATCACCTCCTCAATCTGTTGCCGCAAACTAGGTTCTGGTTTATCCAGTTTAATACGCAATTCCACAAACGGATGCTGTGCTTTGGGCAAATCGTCTAAGTCTAAACTTTCCAACTGCGCCAGCACATTGGACAGCGGGGCAAAATCTTTGCTGTTAGGAATGCGTAATAACTCAATACTGCGTGGAATTTTAAGTTTTGTGATAGCTACGCCCTGCCCTGCTGTCACCTCAACTTGCAACACCGAATGCACATAATGACTTTCATCAAATGACAGCGGAATCGGTGAACCGCTGTAGCGTATATGCTTATTCGCGCCCACCGATTGCGCCAAATGCAAATGCCCCAACGCCACATAAGCTATGGCTTTAGGAAATAGCTCAACAGGTAGCGCGTGTTGATTACCGCCCAAAATTTTACGCTCGCTGAGTTCCGACACATTGCCATTCACCATATAACAATGCCCCGTCATAATCAGACTTTCGCCGTGTTGAGCGTAGTTTTGCAATTGGGTAAATAATTCATCGTACAATGATTTAACACCTGTCACTAACGGATCATCGTCTTCACTATTCGGCAAATCGGCATTGCGCAAAAATGGCATAGCCCCACACCACGCCTTAATCTCACCTTGCGCATTGGTCAACGGAACTATTAACCGCCGCCAATCGATAGCCTGATTATCACGCCGCAAACCGCCAACAACATGAACCCCCAACGCATTCAGAATCGACGAAGGCGCGTCCAAGCGCGTTGCCGAATCGTGATTACCACCCACTAAAATAATATCCAACTCCGCTTGCTGTTTTTTAGCACTGACTAAAAACTCATACAATTGCGCTTGTGCCTGTGCAGATGGATTTGCCGAATCAAAAATATCCCCAGCCACAATTAAAGCATCGGCTTGTTTTTCCAATAATTCAGCCAGCAACCAATTCAAAAATTGTTGATGTTCAAGCTGGCGCGAAACGCCATGTAAAGAATGACCTAAATGCCAATCGGCGGTGTGGAAGAGTCTTAGCATGGGAGTGTGTTTTATAAATTATCTGGCAGTTGCTGAGTATTTGCAGATGGAAGCGATTTATGTTTTTCAGGCGCGTTAAGGTGTAATGCTTCTTTATTTTTAATTTGCTTTTCTAAAAACTTCATGCGATCTGCGACCAATTGCCCCGATTGTTCAAGCACTAATTTTTTAGCGTCTACTGAGGATTCAATTAACGTGTGTTGTCGCTGTGCTAGTCCTTTAAATTTTTCAGCAACAAAGGTGAAATTTAATTGTATTTGCTGATCAATGGAATTTAAATACATTTGATGGGCAGCCCCATTTTCTGGAAACTTACTTAAAACCTCAAACATTTGTGGCAGTTTTTCTAGTTGAAAGACTTGGTTATCTTTACCAATTTCCTGTTCTAAATCCAAATATAAACACTCAATTTGTTTAACAATTTCAAAATGTCCATTTTCTAATAACTGTAACCGTTGTTGAGCAAGGATATTCATATCAGCCATTAGCGATTTTAAAACATTGGCTGAATATTCAAAACCGCGAACATTGGCTTCAATCACTGCCGCCTGCATTCGCGCATTTAATTCAATAATATCTTTTTGTGCTTCCACCAACATTTCAGAACGCTGGTTTTCAAGCTCAGCCACTCTGACTTTATCAGGCTCATAAACTGTTTGTGTCGTTGATGAGGAACTGTGATTTTCTGAACGACTACTGTTACTTCCAAATGAAAAAATACTAGAAATAGTATTAAATATACCGCCAAAAAAACTCATATTTTTCTCCTGATTAATATAGATACTTTTATAGTCTCACTCGTTCCCACACGCTGTGTGGGAATGCAGTTAAGACGCGCCGCGTCTTTGCACCGCCGCACGGTGCAAAAGTCATTCCCACGCAGCGCGTGGGAACGAGTGAATGGAATACAAACCAAGGTTTGTACTCCGTATTGTTTTATTCTCTTTTCGGTTGCCGCTCTAAATCTTTTTTCATTTTAAATAATAAGCTTTGAATATCCTTATCACGTTTATCTAATTCATTGCCATATTGCTCAACATCGGCAAGATATATTTCAAAATTGCGTTGTTGTAATTCATTAAATTCTGTTTGTAATACTTGCGAAATATTCGCTTCTTTTGAAATGGTTAATAAATTATCGACTTGCCGTGTTAATAAAGATTGTGATTCGGCATTTAATAATTTTTTGGTTAAGTGTTGCGCTTCGTTAGTGATTAACGCTTTTAAACCATTTCTTAACGCACAACGGCTTTTAAATAATTTACTTTCCATATCAATCTTTTGCAAAAACGCTGATTTAGGATTTTCATCGTATTCATGAATTAACACAATACGTTCCGTTAAAAAGAAATTATCAACGGCGTAGCGATAGTTTTCAAATAAACTCAAGGTTTCTATGGTAGCGGATTGGCTGATTGTGCCGATAAAACAGGCTTCAATAATCGGGAAATAATGATTTTCCAGCGCGGTAATTTCAGTTTGCCATTCGGTAAATAAATCGGCAAAACTATCATCTACATAAGCCTTTTCACAATTTAAACGGAACTGTTCTTTTTGTGCGGTGATGAAGTGCTGATTAGCGGTAAATAAGGCATTTACTTTACCAAACAAAGCCGTTAAAAACTCGACTGATGCAGAAAACTGGGTGACTTTAATAATCTGATTATTAAACAAGCGGGTAACAGCTTCACCGATTAAATTAAAATCAATACTGGGCTGATTTTCTGCATACTGCCACACTGAATCAATACAGTCTATTTTTTCTAAATAGGCAATACTTTCTGATTTGAATTGCAATAATTTCTCTTCGAGATTTTGCAAAGAAAAATCAAACTTCTTCAATAAATACTGCTGAATATTACTCAGTTCTGCATTATCGGTTTTTAAATTCGCCAATTGACCATAAAGCTGATTGGATTTAGTTAATTCGCTTGCATGACTCTGGGCATAATATTCTATTTTCCATAGCAAAAAATCTAAATACGCGATTAAGTTTTGATGTTTAGAAATAGCCGATTCATGCTTGAATAAGCGGCTAGGAAAAGTGATGGTATCTTCGTGTAAGCGAATACCTGTGGTTTTTTGCAGGGATTCTAAAATATACGGAATCAGGTTTGGGGCTTTGGGTAAAAAACTGGTGTCGAAATTATTATCAACCAAAAATTGAATAAATGTACTGGTTGAAAATTTATTGCCCCATAGTTCTAAGTCAACGAAGTGGCGTGAGTAGATAAAAGGATATGCTTCACCTATTGTGTAGATTTTTTCATTTTTAGTGTAATTAGGGAAGTATGTGGTTAATAAACTAATATCATTATAATAAGTATTAACAGAAATTTTTTTACTTATCTCTTTATTGCCTCCAAGAAAATAAAACTCTTTATTTATCTCATTAATACTAGATTCATTTTTATTTATAAAATAATATTTTCTAATAAAAGTTTTATTGACTCCAACAAATGTTAATTTGTTATTACTATATATCCATTCATTTGGATTAATCCCGATTTTACTACACGCATCACTATGATTAAGCAGTTCAATTTCCCCATATATCGCCGCCAACACACCACCTTTAGGCACTAACTCATTTTTTTTGAAACGTAATTTTTTATAAGAATGTTCAGTTTCATCATAAGCGGGAAGGTAACAAAAGAAATTTATTTTGTTTAGTATCACTTTGTTTTTTGAAGAACTATCAAACCATTTTATTTTCTGCTTAGGCTCAAAATTTTCAAAATCCTCATTATCAACCAACTCCCAATCATTAAACCCCGCAATCACCTGTTGAGCCACAAAAGTTTCATAATCATGAATCGTGGCAAAGGTACGATTATTGGTATTAAACCACTGAGGCGAATATAAATAACCTGTTTCAGTATCAATCAATAAACTGCATTCAAAATTATCTTTTTCACCTGTGATATTCACAAAACGGTCAAAGGCAATACTATCCAATTGCTCTGCCCGCGATACCGACAAATGCGCGATAGAAACCGTTTCTTTCGTGCGCGTTAATTCTTTCGCCAAGGTGCTGTAATAATGAAACTCATCAAACCGCCCCGCTTTAAACTCTGCCTGAAATTTTTCTAAATTAAACATTTTTCCATCCTTTCTGTAAATATAAATTAACCCTGATGCAAATTCTTGCTTAATCGTCTCGTGTGCCTAAAAAACCCGCTGTGTAGCGGGTTTAAATGGGATGTTTGAGGATTATGCTGTTTCAGTGTTAAGACTAGCTAAGTCAATAACAAACCGATATTTGACATCGCTTTTTATCACTCTTTCGTAGGCTTGATTAATTTGTTGAATCTGAATTAGCTCTATATCGGATGTGATGTTGTGTGCTGCACAAAAATCGAGCATTTCTTGTGTTTCTTGTATGCCACCGATTAATGAACCTGCAATGGAACGGCGTTTGAAAATCAGGTTGCCAACAGTTGGTGAAGGATGTGGATGATCGGGTACGCCAACTAAACACAGCGTACCATCACGTTTTAATAAGTTGGTAAAAGCATCCAGATTATGCGGTGCGGCAACGGTATTTAAAATAAAATCAAAACTTAGTGCATGGGCAGTCATTTCGTTTTCATTTTTGGAAATCACCACTTCATGCGCACCTAAGCGTTTGGCATCTTCGACTTTGTTTGCCGACGTGGTAAACAGGACGACGTGCGCACCTAAAGCGCGGGCGAATTTAACGCCCATGTGTCCCAGACCGCCTAAACCAACTATGCCAACTTTTTGTCCTGCGCCGACTTTCCAATGTTTTAACGGGGAATAAGTGGTAATACCTGCACATAATAAAGGGGCAGTAGCAGCTAAATCCAGATTATCGGCGATTTTTAACACAAAATCTTGCTCAACCACGATGTGATTGGAATAGCCGCCATAAGTGCTAGCTGTACCGTTGCTGTGCGGGTCTGGACAGTTATAAGTAAACACCGAGTGATTGCAATATTGCTGTTGTTGTTCCAGACAGTCTGGGCAAGTACGGCAAGAGTCCACCATACAACCCACACCTACGTTGTCACCGATAGTAAATTTTTTAACCTCACTACCCAGATTAATAACCTTACCGACAATTTCATGACCTGGCACCATCGGAAATGATGAATTACCCCATTCATTACGCACTTGATGAATATCGGAATGACAAACCCCGCAATACAGAATCTCAATTTGTACATCGGTGGCGTTCAACTCACGGCGTTCAAATTCAAATGGTGCTAATGGGTCATGCGGGTTAAATGCGGCATACGCTTTGGCTTTTGACATAACAACTCCTAAGTTAAGACTGTGATAGTTTGATTAACACCAGTGATTTTACGACAGATTGTAAGACGCGATAAGATAATATGCAGCCGAGACGGTATTTACGCTTTTTAGCCAAGCATTGATGTGTTCCGACAGGTCTTATTTTTAGGCTATTGATGCGCATCAAATGATCAACTACTTGCCCGCCTGCGGTATTTGTTTGCACCGCGCTACCTAAAGGTAAACCCGTAGCCAGTGCCATTTTTGCTGGAATTGATGTTCGCGAATTCATATAATTAAGTGCAACATCTGGAAAGTGAATTGGATGGTATAGTTTCCATCGACCAAAAAAAAAGCCAACGAGGCACAAAAAAATTGACCAAAGAGTCGATTATTCATGCCTTAAAGCCTTTTGCCGCTTGGGTTCACACCATTACCTTTGATAACGGTCGTGAGTTTTGCAAGCAGTCTGAAATTGCTAACGCACTGGGATTATGGCGTTTATTAGTTTTCATAATTGTAACAGTGTCAGGCTTATTGCTAGTCAATCGCTTAAGCTTATAGGGTAATGATATGTGGTTTCAAAAAGAAATCAGGTTAAAAGCCAGAATTCGTGGCTTTCACCTCATCACAGAGGAAATCTTCCAGCAGCTACCAGAGTTAAAGGAAGTCTCAATGGGTATGGTCAATGTGTTTATCAAGCACACATCGGCTGCGCTGACGATTAACGAGAATGCCGATCCAACAGTACGACAAGACTTTGAGAGTTTTTTCAACCAGAGCGTTCCAGAGGATGAATCTTACTACAAGCATACTGATGAAGGCAGTGATGATCTACCCAGCCACTTGAAGAGCAGTATTCTGGGATGTAGTCTGAATATTCCTGTCACCAATGGGCGACTGAATCTGGGTATCTGGCAAGGCATTTATCTGTGTGAACACAGAAATCATGGTGGAAGCCGAGAACTGGTTGTGACTCTTCAAGGCGAGTAGGCGGAAGAGTATCTGGTTGTTGATTTAATCTAAAAAAATTATAACTCATGAAAAAATATATCTATCAAACCCTCGTTTTAATTGGTTGCTTTGTCAGTTACTCAGCATTTTCCGATGTCTGCCAGCAGGGCGATAAAACTCATATTTGGATTTCGCCGCGTGTGGTAAAAGAGGGAGAATCTGTCAACGTGATGGCAGTTTCTAGCTCCCAAACCCTAACGGAATTGGTGCTAACACTGCCAAATGGTGAAAAACAACTACTCAAAATCAGTGCAAATGATGGCTTACCTCATTATTTATCGGCACAGATAGATAAGATAGGCGATGGTCATTATCAACTAGAAGTTAAGGATAAAAATGAAACATTGGCATGTCGAGAAATTTCCAACGGCAACAATGGCAAAAAAGAATCATCCGTCTGGAACGATGATTATGAAGCGTTTTATTCAGCATGGATAGAGCGGCTTTTTGATAGTCCAGTGTCTGAAAACTTAAGTTTTCCTTCGTTAGAACCTGTGCTACGCAATCCAGAACGTAATTTTTTACATAATTACTTAAGCTTGAATGAAGACAAGGGAGTTCCAGCTACGCCAGACTGTGCTGATTTCCCATATTTTTTACGCAGCTATTTTGCGTGGAAAAATGGTTTGCCATTCAGTTTTCGGTCTTGTAATCGCGGTTCTGCAAAAAATCCGCCATCCTGTACTTCTGCCACTATCCAAACCGATTTTGTCAACAAGACCGCACCACTGGTTACGTTTAAAGCCTTAAGCAATACCTTAATGAATGCCGTGCAATCAGGCAATGGACGCACAGGATTAAACAGCGAAGAAACCGATTTTTATCCCGTGGCATTAAAGCGCGAAGTAATGTTACCAGGTACTATTTATGCTGACCCTTACGGTCATGTGTTAATGCTATCAAAATGGATACCTCAAACCGAAAACAGCGCGGGCATTCTGTTTGCGGTGGATGCCCAGCCCGACAATTCCATTGCTCGAAAACGATTTTGGGAAGGCACGTTTTTATTTGCTAATGTCGCCAGTGCAGGACCTGGTTTTAAAGCCTTTCGTACCATTACGAGAAACAACGCCTTATTAAAAAATAACAATCTGGCAAATTATTCCATAGAGCAAGAAAATTTGAATCCTGAAGAGTTTTATACCCAGATTTACAAACTGATTAACCCAAAAGGACTGGATGCAAAACAAGCTTACGAAGCCACCCTAACCGCGTTGGTAGAACAACTGGAAACGCGGGTGCAGTCAGTTGAAAACGGTGAAGACTATTTTCACAAAGGGGGCGTTACCATTGGAATGCCCAGTGGCGCGGCTATTTTTGAAACCGTTGGTGCGTGGGAGGATTTTGCTACACCTTCGCGTGATATGCGTTTGTTGATTGCGATAAATGTATTGCAAAAATTTCCTGAAAAAATACTCAAGTTTCCTGAGTTGTTTAATTTAACCGCAGAATCTGCACTACAAGTTAAAACCCAGATTGAAGAACTGCATGAAAAACTGATTAATGAGAAAAAAATTCACTATGTGCGCAGTAATGGCGAGCCTTGGGAGGTGACAATAGCAGAGATATTGGCACGCAAGTCAGCGTTTGAAATGAGTTATAACCCGAATGATTGTGTTGAAGTGCGTTGGGGTGCGAAAGCGGACACTGAGGAGTATGCAAGTTGTAAACGCCATGCCCCGCCCGCACAACTTAAACAAATGGCAGCAGTACGCGAATGGTTTCGTGATACCAAGCGTCCTTCACGTTGAGATAAAATCCAAGTAGTGATGTGGCTACACTAAACAGGACACTTTTCCATAAAATTGATGATCACCCAAGAAATTAACCACGAAGAAAAACCAAAATAAAACACTCCGTATCCCTCATGATATGGATGCGTTATGGAAAGCTTATAATCGAGCCGAACGAGCATTGGATAAAACGGAAAAAACCTTGTATTACATGGAATAAGTGGGTGCGTTTGAACACAACCCACTTTACCGTCTAGCGCGAAAAAAATCTCTGAGTAAATCGCCGCATTCTGTTTCTAATACACCGCCTGTCCACTCAACCCGATGATTCAAAAATGGCGCGTCAGTCAAGCTCAAGGCATGACAGACTGCGCCGCGCTTAGGATCAAACGCACCAAATACCAGCCGCTTTATACGCGCATGACTGATTGCCCCCATGCACATCACGCACGGTTCTAAGGTGACATAAAGCGTGCTATCGACCAGTCGATAATTTTCCACCGCCCTGCCCGCTTGCCGTAAAGCTACCACCTCCGCATGAGCGGTTGGATCATGGCTGGCGATTGAATCATTCCAGCCTTCGGCGATACACTTTTCATTTTTAACAATCAACGCTCCAACTGGCACTTCACCTCGTGCTTCGGCGCGTTGTGCCAAGCGTATGGCATAACGCATCCAAGCTTCATCTTTTTCGTCTCCGTTTGAAAAAAGCGGGATGGAGGGATTTAACATTACTCCCATTCAATCGTTGCAGGTGGCTTGCCGCTGATGTCATAAGTAACGCGAGAAATACCCGCTACTTCGTTAATAATCCGCCGTGAGATTAAATCCAAAAAGTTGTATGGCAAATGCGCCCAACGAGCGGTCATAAAATCAATGGTTTCAACAGCGCGAATCGCAATCACATAATCATAACGCCGACCGTCACCCATCACACCGACAGATTTAACAGGCAAAAATACCGCAAATGCTTGACTGACTTTATTGTACAAATCATGGCGATACAGTTCTTCAATAAAAATCGCATCGGCTTTGCGTAATAAATCGGCGTATTCTTTTTTCACTTCGCCCAAAATTCTTACGCCCAAACCAGGACCAGGGAATGGATGACGATGCACCATATCGGCAGGCAAACCTAATTCCACGCCTAATTTTCGCACTTCATCTTTAAACAATTCGCGCAATGGCTCAACCAATTTCAGTGTCATATTTTCAGGCAAGCCGCCGACATTATGATGTGACTTAATCAAATGCGCTTTACCGCTTTTAGAGCCTGCTGATTCAATCACATCGGGATAAATCGTACCTTGCGCCAACCATTTTGCATCTTTAATTTTGCCCGCTTCATCATCAAAAATTTCGATAAACAAATTACCGATGATTTTGCGTTTTTGTTCAGGATCAGTGACACCGCTCAAGGCATCTAAATAACGCTGTTCGGCATTCACGCGAATGACTTTCACGCCTAAATGTTCCGCAAAAATCGCCATTACGGCATCGCCTTCATGCAGGCGCAACAGCCCCGTATCAACAAATACGCAGGTTAATTGTGTGCCAATCGCTTTATGTAGCAACGCAGCTACAACAGACGAATCCACACCACCTGACAAGCCCAAAATCACATGATCTGTTCCTACTTTTTCACGAACCGCTCGAATGCTTTCTTCAATAATATTACTAGAATTCCAAAGGGCATCACAGCCACACAAATCCAAAACAAAACGCGATAAAATACGTCCACCTTGCTTCGTGTGCGTAACTTCTGGATGAAATTGCAACGCATAAAAGCCTTTCGCTTCATTAGCAATCCCTGCAATCGGCGCACCATCTGAACTGGCAATAAGCATAAAGCCTTCAGGTAACTCCACCACGCGATCGCCATGACTCATCCACACATCTAATAAACCAAAGCCTTCCGCAGAAAGATGATCTTCAATACCTGATAATAATTTAGAATGCCCACGCGCCCGAATCTGCGCATAACCAAATTCACGATGGTCAGAAGTTTCGACTTTACCGCCCAATTGTTCGGTCATGGTTTGCATACCATAACAAATACCCAACACAGGCACGCCCAATTCAAACACCGCTTGTGGCGCACGCGGCGTATCGCTACTGGTCACCGTTTCAGGGCCACCCGATAAAATAATGCCATTTGGTTTGAAATTTTTGACTGCCTCATCACTGCATTCGCAGGAATAAATTTCACAATAAACGCCTATTTCACGAATACGTCGTGCGATAAGTTGGGTATATTGCGAGCCGAAATCTAGGATGAGGATTTTGTGGGTATGAATATTTGAGGCTGGTTTCATGATGACAGTTGTTTGAATTAAATAAAGAATCGCTAAAAAGAAGCTACGGTATTTTTGTTAGCTGTCATTATAACAATTAAGCTCAATGCAAGGGCAAAACTCATTGTGTTCTTTTTAAGCCAGTGGAGACACATTTAAAACGCTACTGGAAACGTGTAAGATGTAGCTTATTTCTCAGACTATTTTAACTAAACGATGACTCAACGAATCGCCCAAGTCGAGCGTAATACGCTTGAAACTCAAATTAAAATTAACATCAATTTAGATGGCACAGGTAAAGCCTCCTTCGTCACAGGTGTACCTTTTTTGAATCACATGATGGATCAAATTGCTCGACATGGTTTGATTGATATGGATATTGTCGCGCATGGCGATTTAGAGATTGATGCGCATCATACAGTGGAAGATATAGGTATTACGCTGGGTCAGGCGTTTGCTCAAGCACTGGGTGATAAAAAAGGGATTTCTCGTTATGGTCACGCATACATTCCATTAGATGAAGCACTTTCACGGGTGGTGATTGATTTTTCAGGTCGGTCTGGCTTGTTTTATGAGGTTAAATATCCCAGAGCATCCATCGGCGGTTTTGATGTCGATTTGTTCCGTGAGTTTTTTCAAGGCTTTGTTAATCATGCAGGTGTCACGCTGCATATTGATAATTTGAAAGGCGCGAATGCCCATCATGTTGCCGAAACTATTTTCAAAGCCTTAGGTCGCGCTATCCGTATAGCAATTACCGCCGATGAGCGAATGGCGGGTATAATGCCATCTACTAAGGGTGTTCTCTAGTTTTATTCACGCATGGTTTTTCGCCGTGCCACTCACTGCAAATTCTTATACTTATGTCTTCTGTTGCTGTCATTGATTACGGAATGGGTAATTTACATTCCATTGCCAAAGCCTTACAACACGCCTCCCCTGAAGTGGATGTGTTAGTAACGGCTAATGAAAATGAAATTTTAAACGCGGATCGCGTGGTTTTTCCTGGTGTGGGTGCAATGCGCGATTGTATGCAGGCATTACAACAATCAGGTTTGGACGCTGTGATTAAACAAGTCGCTACCACGAAACCATTGTTAGGAATTTGTCTGGGAATGCAGGCGTTACTTACTGACAGTGCGGAAAATGGGCA
Organism: Methylococcales bacterium; assembly: GCA_037133675.1. GTDB lineage: Bacteria > Pseudomonadota > Gammaproteobacteria > Methylococcales > Methylomonadaceae > UBA4132. The sequence continues at coordinate 25,356 of JBAXNR010000013.1, read as the reverse complement.
TACCGATGGACTGAATATTTTCCAAGGTCATGTGGTACATTTTCCAGAACCGTTGCGTGATGCACAAGGCGAGATACTAAAAGTACCGCACATGGGCTGGAATCAAGTGGCGCAACGTCCGCATCCATTGTGGGAAAACATCCCGCAAAACAGCCGCTTTTATTTTGTGCATAGCTATTATGCCCAGCCTGATGATGCGTCTGTGATTGCGGCAACTACCGATTATCCCGATGCCTTCGCCTGTGCTTTGGCGCGAAACACTATTTTTGCCGTACAATTTCACCCTGAAAAAAGTCAGACAGTTGGGTTGCAACTGTTACAAAACTTTTTACAGTGGAATGGTCAAGTTTAACTTTTGAGGTTTTTATGCTGTTAATTCCCGCTATTGATTTAAAAGATGGAAAATGTGTGCGCCTACGTCAAGGACGCATGGAAGATGACACGGTATTTTCTGATAATCCTGTTGAAGTTGCAGGTCGTTGGGTTGCCTTAGGTGCAAGACGCATACATTTAGTCGATTTAGATGGCGCGTTTGCAGGAAAACCCAGAAATGCTGACGTAATTCACGCAATTGTTGAAGCCTATCCTAATGTTCCTGTACAAATCGGCGGCGGTATTCGTGATGAAGACACCATTCAAGCCTATCTGAATGCAGGTGTGGAATATGTGATTATCGGCACTAAAGCGGTCAACGAACCGCATTTTGTTCGTGATATGGCAATCGAATACCCACGCCGCATTATCGTTGGCTTAGATGCTAAAGACGGCAAAGTGGCGATTGATGGCTGGTCAAAATTATCCAAACATGACGTAATTGATTTAGCGCAACACTTTGAATCCGATGGCGTAGAAGCCATTATCTACACTGACATTTCCAGAGATGGCATGATGCAAGGTGTCAACGTCGAAGCCACCGCCCGTTTAGCCCGCGCTATTAATATCCCCGTGATTGCCTCAGGCGGCATCACCAACATGGACGATATTCACGCCTTAGGCAAAGTGGCACACGAAGGCATTATGGGCGCGATTACAGGTCGAGCAATTTATGAAGGCACATTGGATTTTGCAGAAGCGGAGAGGATTGCTGAGACTTACGCATGAAAAGCTCAGAAGAAATAAAACAACTTGCTTACGAGCGATTAAGCGAAGCGGAAATACTTTGTGAGAATGAAAAGTATGATGGCGCGTTTTATTTAGCAGGTTACAGTATTGAATTGATGCTGAAAGCTAAAGTGTGCGAACATTTTGATATTGATAATTTGTTTGATGAGACGTGTCAAATTTATGGCGTTGGCGAAGTCCGAAAAGCATTAAAAACGCACGATATTACCGTGCTACTGATTTTTAGCGGCTTATTTAACAAACTTGAAAACGCGAAAAGTATCGATAAAGTGTTAATGCAAACTTACACACGTTTATTTGCAACATCGGGGCGTTGTTTATGGAATGAACAAGTACGTTATCAGCCAATTAGCACTCAAAATCCGAAAAATGTACAAATGTTAATAGGTTTATTACAACATCAAGAAGGACTATTGCAATGGATAGAAAAGAATTAGCCATTAAATTGGAAGATTTTAAAAAAACTTGTCAAGACAAAGGCTTTATTATCGGTGAACTTTATTTTGATGAAGCAGTTCCTGGAATGCTTCCAAGTTCTTTCATTGTCAAAATGATGGTTAAAAAATCATGGATGGACACAATGAGCAGCACGGGCGAAGCCTTAGACGCACTTATTGACGTACTTTGGGATACCACCGAGCCTAAAACCCGCGCAAGCGTCCATGTATTAAGCATTTACAACGAAGATGAGCATGAGTTGCTTGAACAACCACAGCGCAGAGTAGCCGCATGAGCCTAGCCAAACGTATTATTCCCTGCTTAGATGTTGATAACGGACGCGTTGTAAAAGGCGTGCAGTTTGTTGATATTCGTGATGCAGGTGACCCTGTGGAAATCGCCCGCCGTTATGATCGTGAAGGCGCGGATGAAATCACCTTTTTAGACATCACCGCCACCCACCATGAACGCAACACAATGGTTCATGTGGTGGAACAAGTTGCCAGTGAAGTGTTTATTCCTCTCACTGTCGGCGGCGGTATTCGTACCTTAGACGACATTCGCACCATGTTAAACGCAGGCGCGGATAAAGTCGGTATAAACAGCGCGGCAATTTTTAGACCTGAATTTGTCAGAGAAGCCGCCGAACGCTTTGGCTCGCAATGTATCGTGGTCGCCATTGATGCCAAAAAAGTCAGTGCGGACGGTGAACCCAATCGCTGGGAAATTTTCACCCACGGCGGACGCAAATCCACAGGCATAGACGCAGTCGAATGGGCGATAAAAATGGTCGAATTTGGCGCGGGTGAAATTCTATTAACCAGCATGGACAAAGACGGCACCAAAAGCGGCTTTAACTTACCCTTGACCCGTGCTGTCAGTGAAGCGGTCTCTGTGCCTGTGATTGCATCGGGTGGCGTGGGTAACTTAGACCATCTAGCCGAAGGCATACTCGAAGGCAAAGCCGATGCCGTATTAGCGGCGAGTATTTTTCATTTTGGTGAATATACTATTGAACAAGCTAAACAACATTTGCGCTCACGCGGCATTGAAGTGAGATTATAATCATGCCCACTATTTCTATGTTTTACGGCATTATTATATATGTATTTCATGGATAATAAACAACATAACAAACCGCATATCCATGTTAAATATCAGGATGATGAAGTTATTGTTGCTATTCCAGAGGGTGATATTTTGGAAGGCAGTATTCCAAAAGCCAAAATGAAATTATTACAAGCATGGATTGAAATACATAAGGACGAGTTAATGGCAGATTGGCAACTTACCGTTTCTGGTGAACTGCCTTATAAAATAGAACCCTTGCGCTAACAAATGAATCCGCGTGTTAAAACCGTTAAACCAACGGATGATTATCAATTAATACTTGAATTTACTAATGGTGAATGCGGTCTTTATGACTGCAAGCCACTGTTAGATTTTGGTGTATTTAGGGAATTACAGGATATTAATTATTTTAAACAAATTACTGTTATTGATGGCACGGTGACGTGGATAAATGAACAAGATATTTGTCCTGATACGCTTTATTTGGATTCTGTGATGATTGATAATGAAATAGCTACAATAGATAGACTGATGTAAAGAAGCCTATCGTTCGCGATTGATGGGCTTCGTACCTCAGCCCTTCTATGCACTAAAATTTATAACAGTAAGTGAAAGAATTAGTTTTAGAACGATGTGAATCAATTAAAGGAGAATTTTATGTTTAGAGTTGCTTTATTTTTATTTTTGTTCTTAGCATCTTCATCTGTGGTATTTGCAGATTGCTTGAATGAAGTTTCTAATTTTGCAGAAAAAATATGTGGTGAAATCCAAAAATCTGGAAGCAGACAACTTATTGAAGCTAATGGCGAATTAAAAGCTGAAATTTCTGGAATTGTGCGTAAGGCTCTTGGAGAGGTAAAAGGTGGTATTAATGGAAAAATTCTGCAAGAGACTTATGAAAATGTGTTAAGGGAAGATTTATCAAAAGAGCTTTTTAATGTTAGAGAATGCCGTCAGAAAATGGTAGAGACTGCTTTTTCTCATTTATCAGAAGTATGTCCATCTTCGGCTCATACAAATAAAACCAATTCGGTTTCGGTAACAACACATGGCGAAAACAGTCCTGCGATTTCTGGTCACCACAATCCGATTAACTACAACAAATGAAATTCGGTTTCTATTGGTTAATTCCGTTTGTTATATGGCTATCCATTTCTATTGTTAATGCTGATAATAATATAAAAACAATTGGAGATAACTCGCCTGCTATCTCTGGCAACCATAACCCAGTTACTTACAATTATGGTTTTTCTGCCAAAGATGTTGAAAGAATTATGGATGGTTATACTAAACAACGTCAAATCGATGCCCAACAAATTAAATATTTACAATCCGTTATCACTGCTCTTATGCAAGGAAAAGCTGGTACAGAATCGCAAATTAGGACGGCATTAAACAGCTTAGAACATGGTGATGCGTCCTTAGCTAAGGAATTGCTGGGCAAGGGAGGTTTCTGCTGTGATAGTAAAGGCAATCGCAGATGTGCTTCCGCAGAGATTCTTCCTGTGGGACTAGACTGTTTTTGCAGTGGACAAGGTGATGGAAACATTTGCCAATAAAGTTATTGATGAGAGAAATTTATCATGAAATACATCATTCAAAACCGTTTAGTAAAAGCCTTAGTTGTAATTTTATTGCTTACTGTGCATAACACGGTCATTGCACAGCCAGAGCAAAATTTCGATGAACTTTTGGCAGCTTACGCCAAAATAAAAGATAAATATCAGGCTGCTACATTAATGCCTACTTATTCATACGGTCAAAATCAGGTCTTAGAGAACTTAGAGGAAGAAGTGTATTGGCGTGAGCAGTATTCTTTTTATAAATCAAAAATTCTAAAGATACTAAATGATTACGACCAAGCTGCTCGAAAAGACCCGCGTACTTTTTGTTTGAAAGCTCTACAAATGTATTCACAATATAATAATGTAGGCGGTGGCTTTATTTATTTTCCTGGAGAAACTGATATAACTGAGGGACTCACTCCAAGAGAAAGGGAATCCGCCCCTGATATGCAACTCTCTCGTTATTGTTCTAGGTTTGACATATATTACGACATTTCCAGTGAAAGAATGTAAAGCCAGATAGCACGATAGGATGGGCTGAGGTACGAAGCCCATCAATCGCGTTAGAACAATGCGCATCTTGTCAGGTTATTTTCACCAAAAAAACCGTTAAATCTATCGAGTAAGAATATTAATGCCATTTGAAGTTATTAGCGAAATTAACGAAATAGAAACATTTACTGTCGGTTCTAAAATTCGAGAATTGAATAGATTGCAAGAGACTTATGGCAAAGGACGTTGGCGGAAATGCAAAGGAACTGCCATTATTAAACTAACGGATAATTCATTATTTTTAGCTGAATTACATTGGTATGAAGCAAAAGGAATTGGCAAAAAAGAACTGAAAATTAAATCGTTGTTGGAGAAAATACAATGATAGCGTCTGATATAAAAACAGATGGTTTTGTGGTTTGCATAGATAATAAAGAATATCCTGCTTCTTTGGAACAGTTTAAAATTTATCGTGTGCTTGTAGATGAAACTGCCGCTCAACATAATTTTATCCGCGTCATTGATGAATCAGGCGAAGATTATTTATATCCTGCTGATTATTTCATGCCGATTACGCTCACTGAACAAATAGCTCTAGCGATTTTACAAGCCGCTTAAAATTTATGAACGATACACAAACCGATATTAAGAGAATACATAAAACATGAATTGGTTAAATGAAATCCGCTGGACAGAAGAGGGTTTAATTCCTGTGATTGCTCAGCAACACGACAGCGGCAAAGTGGTGATGTTTGCGTGGATGAACCGTGAATCGTTGGCTTTAACGGTGCAGGAAGGTTATGCGGTGTATTGGTCACGCTCACGCGGTCGTTTATGGCGCAAAGGCGAAGAATCAGGGCATAGACAAAAAGTTATCGGTTTGTTTATGGATTGTGATGAAGATGTGCTGTTGCTACACATTGAACAAGAAGGCGGTATTGCCTGTCACACAGGACGTGAAAGCTGTTTTTATCGGCAGTTGGTGAATGGGCAGTGGCAAGCGGTTGAGCCTGTGTTAAAAGATCCTGCCGAGATTTATGCAACACACGATGTAATTTGACTTTGTATAGCTAATATTTTTTGTGATTAAAAAACCGTTCGCACTGAGCTTGTCGAAGCGTGAATGTGGTTCGACAAGCTCACCACGAACGGCATCATTTTATTGTGTTTTAGCTATATAGCCTCAAAATGAATCATGTCATGAAACTTTTTCGTGAATGAGGATTATCGATCTAATAATCCCAATAAACCTTTCATTAACGCTAACGGTGTCGGAGGACAACCGCTGATAGTCATATCAACGGGGATCACGTTAGACACCGCGCCACAGCACGCATAAGACTGACCAAATTCACCGCCACAAACAGCACAATCACCGACGGCGACTACCCATTTTGGATTGGGGGTGGCTTCGTAAGTGCGTAACAATGCAGTTTGCATGTGGCGTGATACTGGGCCTGTGACTAATAACACATCGGCATGACGGGGCGAGGCGACGAAGTGAATACCAAAACGTTCAATGTCATAAAATGGATTGTTGATGGCGTGAATTTCTAATTCACAGCCGTTACACGAACCCGCATCCACTTGACGAATGGCGATACTGCCCGAAAACTTTTTATCAATGCGGCGTTTAATTTCAATCCCTAAAGTTTCCAGTTCCGCATCTTTAGGTGCTTTACATTTTTCGGTGACAATTCCCGTGGTGACTATTTTTTTCAGTAGTTTTAACATGGTCGTTTCCTATAAATCATTGCCCGAATACGAGCCATTCAGGGATTTGTTACACACAGGAAAATCAGGAACTATATTATTAAGTGCCAGTTTTTCTAATGCAGGCCAGTTTAAAATACTGGGATCACGCGGATAAAAACGGGCGATTTTATTATCTGCTGCAAAACGTATGTATGAAATAATTTCACCGCGAAAACCATCAACGATTCCCAAGCCTTCGCTATCTATTGCAGGGGTTTTCCACGTCGTTGTGATTTCACCTTCTGGCAACAATTGAATAAAGCGTTCGATAAGTTTTAATGAGGCATTAATTTCTTTATGCCTTACCCAAAACCGTGACGCAATATCGCCTTGGTCTTCAAGTGCGACTTTAAAGCTGACTTGATCGTAAGGCGCGTAAGCTGCGTCACGGCGGACATCAAAATCTTGTCCGCTGGCACGTCCCACATAACCGACTGTACCAAATGCTGCCGCTATCTCAGGCGATAAGTAACCCGCTGTATATAATCTGTCTTCTAAAGAGGAGTTAAGGTCTACGGCAAGCATGATTTCTGCTAGTTCTTCTCTGATTTGAATAATGTCTTTTTTGAGCAATTCACAGGACAGTTGCGATACATCACAACTCACACCCGTAGGAATAACAACATCCATCAACAACCGATGTCCAAAAACACTGGCATTGGTACGCAGCCACAACTCGCGCAAACGGGTGAACTGCATTTGCGCAAAAGTAAACGCCACGTCATTACAAATCGCGCCCATATCACCGAGATGATTAGCGATACGTTCACGTTCTGCCACGATGCCGCGTATCAAATTGGCGCGTGCGGGTACGACAATATCAGCCGCTTGTTCCATTGCCTGACACGCTGCCCAACAATGCCCCACTGTGCTGTCACCTGAAACCCGTCCTGCTAAACGTGCTAAGGATTCTGGTGTTCTACCCTCGGCAATTTTTTCGATACCTTTATGCACATAACCTAAGCGTTCTTCGAGATTCAAAATTAACTCTCCTACGGCAAGAAAGCGAAAATGCCCAGGTTCAATAATGCCCGCATGAACAGGTCCGACAGGGATTTCATACACACCCGCGCCGTAGCCTTTGACGAAGTCATAGTTCATGTCAGGCGGTGTGATGTCAGCAGGATTGCCTTGTACGGGGAAATCTTTGCGTAAGGGATATTGATGTTTATCCCACGCTTGATGACGTGTCCATCGGCGATTATCAGGATGTCCGATAAATTTTATACCGAACATATCTTGGGTGTGGCGTTCACTGCGATTTGCCGCTGGGTAAACCGTGGCTTGCGTAGGCAGTTCCAGTTTTGTACCATTAATTAGGGTACGCAGTACGATATAAACGCCGTGTTTTTCAAAACAGGCGTTAACCATAAACTGTTCATTCGCTTGTTCTGCCCAACCTGCTACCCAGCGTAAATTTTCTGCAACCGCAGTGATAGCGAAATGTTGCCAATGTTTATCTGCAATTTGCCACACAGCGACGTTATTTAGGGGCGAATGATGAACAAGACCTCCGATATAATCACCAATCGGTTTGTCTGGCATTTCTGGAGCTATCCAGCCAACGTGTTGAGTTAAAAATGTGATTGTCCAGTTCATAACGGACTACTCCCTGAAATTAAAAAGGTCGCTTGTGAAAACCAATGCGCCAAAAAGCCTGGAATGGCTAAACCTAGCCATAACACTAAGGCTAAATGAATTATCACAGGTAATAAGTTGGCTTTAACAGGCTGTTGACCTTCGGGTTTTTCACCATACACCATGGGTTGTATGTGACGAAATAAGCCCGCAAAAGCAATACCGATACCGAGTAATAACGGCAAAGTCAGCCACGGATAACTGTGCATAGTCGCCAGTAATACTAAAAATTCACTGGTGAATACGCCAAACGGAGGGAAGCCTGCAATAGAAATCGTGCCAATTAATAAGCCCCAGCCGATTTTGGGTTGGGTTTTAATTAGACCGCGTATTTTGTCCATACGTTGTGTACCTGCGACTTGGGTAGCATGACCGACGGTGACAAAAATTGCCGATTTGGTGAGTGAATGTACAGTCATGTGTAGCAAAGCGGCAAAAGTAGCCAACGCGCCACCGACACCAAACGCAAAAGTCATTAAGCCCATGTGTTCAATAGAGGAGTAACTGAACAAGCGTTTAATGTCTTTTTGTCTGTGCAAAAACAATGCACCGACTAAAAATGACAACAAACCAAAGCCCATCATTAAATGCCCTGCCATATCGGAATGGGTCGCGCCATCGACTAACATTTTGTTACGAACTACTGCGTATAAAGCATCATTCAATAATAAGCCCGACAATACCGCTGACATCGGCGTTGGACCTTCAGAGTGGGCATCGGGTAGCCAGTTATGCAACGGTACTAAACCAATTTTTGTACCGTAACCAATCAACATAAACACAAAGGCAATTTGCAATACTTCGGGATTTAATTGACTGGCGTGTTGAAACAGTTCTGACCATAACAGCGCGTTTTCGCCGTCACCAATTTGCACCGCCGCGTAATACAATAAAATTGTACCGAACAAAGCTTGAGCAATACCGACACCGCACAGGATGAAATATTTCCACGCGGCTTCGATAGATTCAGGAGTGCGGTATAAACTCACCAACAAGACCGTTGCCAGTGTTGCTGCTTCCATACCAACCCACATCACGCCCATGTTATTGGTGGTCAACACCAAATACATCGCCAACATGAAGCCTTGATACATTGAGTAGTACAGCTTCAAGCGTTTATCAGTGAGTTTGCCCAGTTCTTTTTCATGCGCCATGTAGGGATTGGAAAAGATAGATGTGGTCAAGCCAACAAACGCGGTCAAGACAATCAAGTAGACATTAAATGAATCAATCAAAAACGCTTTATCAGCCGATAAAATCGTACCGTTATTAAGTACGTTAATGGCTAACCATATCGTGGCAAATAAACTAACACTATTAAACCAAACATTTATTTTTCCTATTTCGGCTTTATGTCCTGATAAGGCAAAAAACACGATGCCAACAAAGGCAATGGATAACAACAAATAGACGGGGATCATTTGTCCACCTCATTTAATTTATTCATTAAATCCACATCCAAAGAATCAATGCTAGAGCGAATATGAAAGAAGAAAATACCGAACAATACGGCGGCGACTAATACGTCAAAAGCAATGCCTAATTCCACTACCATCGGCATTCCTTTGGTGGCAACAATCGCGGCAAAAAATAAGCCGTTTTCTATAGACATAAAGCCAACAACGTGAGCAATGGCTTGTTTATGAGAAATCATTAATAGCATTCCCAGTAATACCACCGACAAACTCACTGCCAATGCGTTAAGCATCACAGGCGAAGTGGTTTGGACGATAGGATGTAAAACGTAATAACTAAACACCATCAAACTTGCACCGCCTAACATAATGGCGGTTTGATTACCTAAGGCTTCCACATCACGGTGTAGGTTGGATTTTAAGACTTCGTTGCGTAGCATCCACGGAATAAAAATCACTTTTAGTGCAAGCGTTAATACCGCTGAAATGTATAAATGATGATTGTCTAAACTGTACGCGGCGACAGCCGTGGTCAGTGTCAATAACAAACCCTGTATCGCAAATACAAAAATCAAGCGTAATAAACGACCTTGTCCTAACATCAAAAAGGAGGTCAAGCCCACTAATGCCGCCATTGATAAAATGATTTGCGTATACAAATCTTGCGATTCAATATTCATCGTGAAGCCTCCAAAATGATGTGACTCAACATACCCAGCAAGCCCAGTAAATAAGCAAAACCTAGGTACTCTTGCACTCTGAATAAGCGCATTTTTGCAACTAGCGTTTCTGCGATACCCAAAATAATGGATAACACCATCAGTTTGCCGATAATTGCCAGTAGCCCATAGCCCAAATCGTGTAGCGAGAAGGTTTGCGCTATGCCCCACGGAAAAAAGATATTGGCAATTAATACTCCATACAGCATTAATTTAAGCTGACTAGCCCATTCAATTAACGCTAAATGCCGTCCGCTGTATTCCAGAATCATGGCTTCATGAATCATGGTCAGCTCTAAATGGGTGGTCGGATTGTCTACAGGAATACGCCCTGTTTCTGCCACTGCCACCAAAATTAACGCGAATAAAGCAAAGACAAACGAGGGACGTAATACCAAGCCTTGCTCTAACACATGGCTAATTGCCAACGATAAATTAGTAGTTGAAGCGGTCATGGTTAATGTAAAAATAGCCATTAACATCGCGGGCTCGGCTAACGAGGAAATAGTCATTTCTCTCGATGAACCCATGCCACCAAATGCTGTACCCACATCGAGTCCTGCTAATGCCAGAAAAAACCGTGCAAACGCAAAAAACCCCACCATCACAATCACATCCGCGCTTGCAGAGGTGGGTAGATCAACAGCGATCAACGGAACGACTGTGGCGGCCAATACGGTCGCCGAAAAAATAATATACGGGGCTTTTAAAAATAACCACGAAGCTTGTTCAGAAACAACAGGCTGTTTATTGGTTAATTTTAGTAAATCACGATAAGGCTGTAACAGCGATGGAGGTTGTCGGTTTTGCAAATAACATTTACATACTTTTAACCAACCTGCCAATAAGGGGGCTAAAGCAACAAACAAGGTAGTTTGTAAGATAGCGATTAACCAGTTCATGCTATTTCTCCAGTAGGCGCGAATTCATTCGCGTTTTCTCGTTCCAACGCGCTGCGTGGGAACGAGTGAATGACAGGCAGTCCTTTATACTTAGTAATCTATTCATCAGCTAATCACCCACAACAACACCAACAAAGTGACAAACGAGTAGCCTAAATAAGTTCGGATATTGCCCGTTTGAATGCGCCCGACCTGTTTGGATAAGTTATTTACGCCACGTTCTAAAGGTTGATAGACCCACGGCCAACTATGATCTTGAATGCGTAAGGCATAATGCACCGCAGCCACATCTTGATCCATCGCACCTTGGAAGTCTTTATTGACTTGTTCATCAATAATCCATGCTTTGGCAAAAATACGTCGAAACGGCATAGTGAACGCACTGGAGGTGTACTGCATACGCGGTGTTAAACCGCCAAAGCCACAATCCCACGTCGCGCCACGGCGCAATACGGTTTCAGGGTTACGGCGTAAATACCAGAACGTGAAACAACCCGCTATCAACGCACCGATTAACACCAACGGTGGTGAATAAGATGCTTGTTCAGGGGCAACAGGAGCAAGCCATAACCAACTTAATGCGTTATTATTCGCCAAAGTTTGATTCAATAACTGCCCTGTCACGCGATTAATTAAGCTAATAATTACACTGGGGAAAATACCGACTAAAAAGCACATTCCCGCTAATAAAGTCGTTGCCGCTATCATGCCTTTATCTTTCACTTCATGAGCTTTTTCACTATGACGTGACCGAGGTACACCCAAAAACGTTAAGCCAAACACTTTGACAAAACACGCTGCGGCTAAGGCGGCGGTTAATGCCAATGCAGCCGCAGACACAGGAATCAAACTGCGTAACACGCCGTTATCTAAGACATCCACTTGCAACGCGGTTTGAAACGCCAACCATTCAGAGACAAAACCGTTAAACAACGGCAAAGAAGAAATACTCATACAGCCCACTAAAAACACCATGCTGGTTTGCGGCATTTTTTTAATTAAACCGCCCAACATATCGATGTTCAGTTCGTGGGTTTGCTGGTGAATCATACCTGCACCCAAAAACAACAAGTTCTTGAATAATGCGTGGTTGAAAGCATGAAACAACGCCGCTAAAAACCCCAATGCGGCTAATTCTGGGTGTCCGTTATCAAGGAAAATCATAGCCAAACCCAGCACCATAAAAATAATGCCAATGTTTTCGACTGAGCTATACGCCAACAAACGTTTTAAATTCGGCTGCATCATGGCGTATAAAATTCCGCCTAAGGCTGAGATTGTACCGATGACTAATAACACCACGCCCCATTGCCACTGAATTTTATCCAGCAAATCAAAGCTAAAACGTATTAAGCCATATATGGCAACCTTCAACATCACGCCACTCATCAACGCGGAAATATGTGACGGTGCGACAGGATGAGCTTCAGGCAACCAGACATGAATCGGCACTATACCTGCTTTCATACCAAAGCCTAACACCGCTAAACCAAAGGCAATACTTGCCCAAGTGCTTGATAACTGCGCGTGCCGCAAGGCATCAAAGGTAAAGCCATCCGAAAAACTTGCCAACACGCCAAAGGCTAAAATAATGGCTAACGCGCCGACTTCTGCCATTAATAAATATAAGAATGCCGCTCTACGATTAGCAGAGTTTTCATGTTGAAATGCTACCAAGAAGTAACTGGCAACTGACATTAATTCCCACGCAATCATAAATACAAAGGCATCATCAGCGAGTAACACCAACAACATCCCTGTGACAAATAAGCCTGTAAACAAACCCAGTACCGCAAAGGGATGATCTTTTTCTTTGTAATGATGCACATAACCTGGCCCGTATAAACTAACCGCGCCGACGGCAATGCCGATGATTAAAAAGAAAAATCCCGACAATGCGTCAAAACGAATATGCCAAGGCAACCACGGCAAACCTAAACCGATTTGGTCAGTCACTACCGTGTTGCTTATTAGCACGCTTAAGCCAGCTAATACCGCAAATCCGCCTGACAATCCCAATGCTATAAATACCACTTGCCGTAAAAAATTAGGATAGTGATGTTCCTCCAAACAATGATCTATAAATGCAGAAGGGGTTTTTAAAAACCTGTGTTGCAGTGCTAACAGGAACTGCTGTTGATTACTTAGCAAGGCTAACAAACCAGAAGCAAAACTGAATAGCACTGCGCAATAAGCTAGTACTAGAATCATAATATTCTCAAGTTGGTAACTACAATATTGTCACTGCCCACAGTTCGTCGTTCCCACGCTCTGGCGCGTAAACGAGGAAAAACTAGGCAGTTTGCTTCACGCGCCGTGCCGCCAAATGGTGATCTGAAAAAGGTTCATGATATTCCAAGCCTGAAAACTCACAAAAACCGCCTGTTGCTTCATAGTCATGTTGAAAATCATGAAAAAATCCCATGACAGAATGGTCTAACAAATAGGCATCATTGAGTTGGAATACGATGGTTTTACCTTTTTCTAAACCTGCCACCGCTTCTTTTAATGCCATTAAATTAGAAAACACTGCCGCGCCATCAATATTCACATAAATGACACCAGCATTTTTTTCATTGATTTCAAAGTGCATTTTAAACAGATTGTTGAAAGTAACGCCGTGCATTAAATGAATAACCAATTCAACCACAATACCGATAGCCACACCCACCAATAAATCAGTAGCAATCACACCGATTGCTGTCACCACAAAGATAAAAAGCTGTTCTTTACCAATGTGTAAAACGTGAATAAATTCTTTAGGTGCCGCTAAACGAAAGCCTGTAAAAACCAATAATGAAGCCAACGCCGCCAATGGAATACTGTGTATTAACTGCGGAAATAACACCACGAACAATAACAATAACGCACCATGAAAAAAGTTAGCCCAACTGGTTTTCGCGCCATTGTTGACGTTAGCAGAACTCCGCACGATTTCCGCAATCATTGGTAAGCCGCCTACACAACCCGCCACTAAATTACCGACACCTACAGCTGTTAAGTCTTTATTCAAATTAGAATGACGTTTGTAAGGGTCTAATTTATCCACTGCCATTGCACTTAATAAACTTTCCAAACTGCCGACTAAACTAATCGCCACCACTGCCTCCCAAAATTCCAGCGTGGCAAATTTAGAAAAATCAGGAAAATAAAAGCTAGACATAAAGTTGTCAGCAATAACCACCAAAAACTTTGGACCCACTTCTAACGAATCAGTGTGAGAGTGTGTGTAATTACCATCGGGTAGCAATAAGTAAATATGTTGGTGTTCCAACTGAAAATAATGCCCCAAACCTATGCCAAGTAAGACCACAATCAACGGCGCAGGAATCATTTTTAACGGGTGCTTATCTTCTATTAGTGACCAGATGATGAGAATAGCGAGTCCTGCAAAACCAATAACCGCTATTTCCAGATTCAAATTAGCAAAACTTTCTGGAATTTGCGCAATGGTAGAAAACAAACTGCCTTTATCGGGTGTAACACCGAGCATTACATGAATTTGTTTCGCCATGATGATAATGCCGATAGCGGCCAACATACCATGCACTACCGAGGCAGGGAAAAATGAACTCAAGCGTCCTGCTTTTAGAACACCCATTAAGATTTGTATCACACTGGCAATGACAATCGCAGCCAAGGTGTAACGATACCCTGCCATTGCATCGCCTGCACCCAAACCTTGCACGGCATCGTAGACCACGACAATCAAACCCGCCGCAGGACCATTAATGGTAATAAATGAACCACTAATACGCGACACCAAGACACCGCCGATAATCGCGGTAATAATGCCTGCGGAAGGTGGAAACCCAGAAGCCATTGAAATGCCTAAGCACAAGGGCAAGGCAATTAAAAACACTAAAAAACCTGACAGCAAATCGCTACGCCAGTTTTCTTTTAAGCCAGCTAAGCCCGTTTTGGGTAACGCTGAAAGAGAAGAGTCACTCATAATACATTCCCATTTTGAAAAAAATTATTTATTGTCTTTCAAAGAGCAAGCATTATGCCAATCATTTTAAAATCTATAACGGTTTGAATAAAAAGATATTTTTTATATAGAAGAAAGCTCTATTAAAATTTAAGGAGCAAAACAACCCGTGGGCGGTTGTTTTAAACCAATCGATTAATTTAATACAACCACCACAATATCTTATGAAACCAATTACTAATATTTTTAAATATACCGCATCGCTCATTGCGACTTCGCTACTATTGAGTAACTGCGCTTTATCCGCGACACAAGAATACGCGGTGTGTGCCAATAATCTTGCCTCTCCCATTACTAACTTTTGCGAGGTTAAGCCTCGTATACTATGGCGCGGCTCTAAGCCAGACGAAGATGAGGCTGCGTGGCTTATTAAGCAGGGAGTTAAAACTATCGTCAATCTGGAATCGTTGTATGACGATATAGATACCCTTGAAGATGTCCATCTTACCGATGCAGGCATATATGAGGTTAATTACTTTCGAGTGCGGACATGGAAGCCTTTATACGCTTTTGCTAAAACGGAAGCAGATGAAGATGTTATTCATTTTCTTGCCATTGCCCGTCAAGCAAAATTGCCACTTTATGTTCATTGTCGTGCTGGAGAAAATCGCACTGGGGTAATGGTGGCAGCTTATAAAATCATTATCGATGGGCAGAACAGCCCCGCTGAAATAGAGGCTGTGCTGAAAGAAATGCAGAGTTATAAAGGCGTGTGGTCTACTTTCTACAGCCGAGTACATTAAAGAGCTATCACTGCGGCGTAACGAAATTCTGCAAAAACTTAAGGCGTTTACGGTAGAACAACCCACTCAAGTCATTTGCAAGAACGGAAAATGTACCAGCGCAATCAGTATTTTTGGTACAACGGAACGGTGATGGGTTAAACCTGTTATAGCAATATCAATGACTGCCAGTCCTTTAAAGGTCTGGCAGTCATGCTCAAAAGTTTTAATCGCTTAAACGGAGGAGTAAATCTTAATTACCTTTAACTATCATAGGTTCAAAGGTAAATAAATTACGACTTTCTGGGTGTACTGATACTTTTATCCAATGCACATTGGGGCTACCGAATGTTTCTACGCGGGTAAAGTTTTTAATCAAATGCGCTTGGTCAATCAGCGGCTTGTCAACTTTAAAGAAATGCACGTCACCATGCACCAGTACAACTTCACCGTCGAATTTATTAGTCTCTTCTGTCAAAACTTTCAGAAACTCATTGTAGCCATCGTATCCAGCCAACGTACGTTCGTTAAAAGTTTCTGTTTCTGGTAAATCGAAACTAGGGTCAGCTTGAATGGTGATCATTACACCACGCGCTTTACCAGCTTTAGCTTTTTGAAACGATTCTTTAAGAAACTCGATGTTCGCCGCATCACGGTCTAGGTATTCAGCATTATCTGCGACGCAATCTGCGAGGGTTCGCGCACTTTTACTGGTACATTCGCTATCAGAACTCACCTTGTTATTGTTGCTGCCTGGGACATTCAAACCAACAAACACCACGTTGCCGTGTGTCCAGCGTACATTTTCAACAAATTCCTGACCCAGTTGACCTTGATGTTCCAGCTTCATTTTTTTCATGCCGAAGCTATCTGGGCTACTGAACATCGTTTGACGAATGTAATGCAATCTTTCCAGATTGTTATAACCACCATTATTAGTACGGTGGCAGTCAGTCCACTCATTGTCACCAGGGATGTAAACCATCGGTTTTTTAAACGAGTTGAAGCGGATAATAGCATCACTGTATTGCTGGTTACTACAAACTGAGCTACCGTCTTTGATGTCACCGTCGAATACGGTGAAAGCGACTTTAGATGCGTTAATGTCATCAATCAAAGCCTGAATTTTAGGGGCATCACCATTTTTGGCATAAGGCATATCGCCCCACAGCGCAAAGCTAAATTCTTCGGCTTCTGCTTCATGTTTAGTAGACTCGTTTTCGCTTGCGAAAACGCTGTTAAAACCGACGGTAATCGCTAATGCAACAAGGCTACGCGCCAGTGTTTTATTGATAATGAACATTTGTATAACTCCAGAGAAAAACTTTAATCACGCGAAGGGGGCAAGTTGTTGGGCTAGTTTCTGCAAACAACTTATGTTTCTGAATGCTGGGCTATTTGCCTATAAAAAACTAACCTGAATATTATAGATAGCGGATGTGACAAAACAGAGTACTTAACATGACAGGTTAGTTACCTTATTGTTACAAGCACTTAGCTCTATCTCTTTGCCTAGTGACTATTTTTTCAAGTTAAATACTGCTCTCGTGGGGTTTGTCATAACAGGGTAAAGAACGTAAACTATTGGCTAATTTCAGACATTGAACGATCTATTCCGCTGTCGTGGACACAAGCTTTAAGCCTCAAAAATAGGTCAATAGTCTGTTAAAGCTTACTCGATCTCCTTTGCAATATTTCAAGTGTTTGATCAAATATAAAAATAGCCTGAGTGAAACGAAATTCATCAATTGTGGATGACGCGCTTAGTACATCTAGCAGGATAGCATCTACAACTTATGAAAAAATTATGAGTGAAGAAATTTTAATCAATATTACCCCGCCCGAAACTCGCGTTGCTGTGATTGAAAATGGTGTGTTGCAAGAACTGATTATTGAACGTAGCCGTGAACGCGGTTTAGTCGGTAATATTTATAAAGGCGAGGTATGCAGGGTATTACCTGGTATGCAAGCCGCTTTTGTCGATATTGGTTTGCCAAAAGCGGCTTTTTTGCATTTGTCGGATTTATCCACTCAAGAGCTAGAGCGTAAAGGCTCAGAGAATATCGAGCATTATCTGCATGAAGGACAACACATCATTGTGCAGGTGTTCAAAGACCCGATAGGCAGTAAAGGAGCGCGGCTAACAACGGATATATCGATACCGTCGCGATTTCAAGTCTATATGCCCTATGCCAGTAACTCAGGGGTATCGCAACGTATTGAACATGAGCCAGAACGCAACCGTTTAAGAGCCTGTTTGGATGCCTTTAGACAAGAACACAGTTGTGGCGGATTTATTGCCAGAACCGCAGCAGAATGTGTGGAGGAGGAGATACTCATCGCTGACATGGTATTTTTGCTAAAACTGTGGGAATCTATTTCAGAAAAAATTACCACCACCAAAGCCAAGGCGTTTATTCATAAAGATTTGCCGCTTAGTATTCGCACCTTACGCGATTTACATAAAGAGGGATTGGAAAGAATTCGTATTGATTCCAAAGAAACCTATCATAAATTATTGGAATTTGCTGAGGTGTTTGTACCTGAAATCGTTCCTATCATTGAGCATTACACGGGTGAATGCCCTGTGTTTGATATTTACAATGTCGAAGATGAAATTAAAAAAGCCTTGGAGCGTAAAGTTAAACTAAAATCTGGCGGACATTTGGTATTCGATCAAACCGAAGCCATGACTACAGTGGATGTCAATACAGGCGGTTATGTTGGCGGACGTAATCTGGAAGAAACTATTTTTAAAACCAATTTAGAAGCTGCGCAAACTATCGCCCGTCAACTACGGTTACGCAATTTAGGCGGCATTATTATTATCGATTTTATCGATATGAAAAGTGAAGACCATAAACATCAGGTGTTACAAGCATTGGAACGTAATTTATCCAAGGATCGCGCCAAAACAAAGATTACCGAGGTGTCTATTTTAGGTTTGGTGGAAATGACCCGTAAACGCACCCGTGAAAGCTTGGAACATATTCTGTGTGAACCATGCAGTGCTTGTGGTGGACGTGGGGTATTAAAAACCGCTGAATCTATGTGTTTAGAAATATTTCGAGAAATTATTCGTGAAGTACGTTTGTACAAGGTACAAACTATTTTGGTACTTGCCTCAAATGATGTAGTGGCTATGTTACTGGATGAAGAGGCGGATATGTTGGCAGAGTTGGAAATATTCTTGGATGTACAAATCAAATTTAGGGCGGAATCAGAATACAATCAAGAACAGTATGACGTGGTGTTACTTTAAAATCCAAGTCATGCCTCTTAAGGAACTGTTTTTGTGATTCATCATATCAAACGAGCTACCCGCCATCTTATTTTCTGGTCGTTGATTTCAGTCGCGCTAGGTTTATTAGCTGTGCGAATATTGTTAGTTGTCATCGACCAATACAAAGCTGAATTAGCCGTTGAAATCAGTAAACAAGTCGAAGCCCCCGTCACTATTGGTCATTTAAGAACCCATATTAATGGCGTTAAACCACAACTAATACTAGAAGATATTACTATTTCTGCCCCTCAAAATAGTAAATCCCCTCCGCCTATTAAATTACGGGAACTGCGCTTAGGCATTAATTTAATGGATTTATTGCTCAATCAGGATTTACTGTCATCATCGTGGGTAACGTTAGTAGGTGCAGAACTCACGGTAAAAAGACAAGCTGACGGTAGTATTGCCATTGTTGGTTTAAAAGCAGGTGGAGGGCAGCCGCTATGGTTATTGCAAGGTCATAAATATCAAGTATTACAGAGTTCAGTAACGTGGCAGGACGAACAAAAAAACGGTAAGTCACTGACATTTGATGATGTCAATATCATGATACACAACGAGGGCGAGCGACACCGTATCAATATCATGATGGATTTACCCAAAAAGCGAGGGGACATTTTAAGAGTCTCATTGGATGTTAAAGGCAATATTTTTGAACCCTTAGCCATTGAAGGATCGGGGTTTATTGAAGGTAAAGCCATTAATCTACCCGAATGGGTGACGGTAGATTTGCCGTTGGGACTGAACATTAAATCGGGTGTTAGTGATTTTAAAGTCTGGGGGCTATGGCAACATTCAAAATTAATTGCCCTCACGGGTGATATACAGGCAAAGACCGTATTTATGACTCAACCACATAAAAGGGACTTTAATAACCGCTATTTTTCCGCGTTGGTTTTCTGGAATAACCACGATCAGGAATGGCGACTTGATGTTGAACGATTTTTACTGGAAACGGCAAATAAAAAATATCCTGAGACAGCGTTCAGCGTCTCAAGTAATCATACTGATGACCAGCAACTACATAATATAAAGCTGTCCAGTCAACAAATTGATGTGCAGGAATTCGCTAATCTTGCCGAATTTTTCGCGCCCTTAACCGATGAACAAGGCAAATTATTAGTACAAGCACAGGCAAAAGGGCAATTAGAGAATGTCACATTATCTGCTGACTTTGACAGTAAACAACTCGCTATTAACGGACGGTTTAAGCACCTTAGCATTGAGCCTTTTTCAACGTTTCTAGGTGGTGAAAATCTGACAGGGAGTATTCAAGGCAACGAACAACAAGGCAGCTTGCAACTAGATACCGACCACGCACAACTAAAATATCCGAGTTTGTTTCCCAATACCTTGCCTATCAACACCCTTAAAGGCACGCTCACTTGGCGACAAAACACCGATGATTGGATGCTAACCACCTCGTTGTTGGAGGTAAACTCACCCGATATTCAAACTAAAAGCCGTTTACAACTTGTCATTCCTAAAACGGATAAACCCATTTTTATGGATTTACAAACGGCGTTTTCTGGCGATGATATGAGTAAAACGCCTGCTTACTATCCAACCAAAATAATGGATGGTGAGCTAATTAAATGGTTGGATCATGCGTTCACTGGCGGCAAAGTTCCCAAAGGTGGCTTTTTGTTTTATGGCAATGTAAATGAATTTCCATTTACCAACGGACAAGGTGTATTTGAAGTATTGTTTGAAGCCAAGCAACTGGAGTTAAATTATCACCCAGATTGGCCGCATTTAACCGAGCTGGCAGGTGAGGTTTTATTCACCCAAGATCGTCTACAAGTCAATATTGCTCAAGGTAAAAGCGATAAAATCACCATTAAGCAAGCAGAAATCGGTATTCCTTCGCTGACTAAAAGTGAGAAAGTATTGGTGGATGGTGAATTTACCGCAGGTGTCGCTGATACCTTGGATTTTTTACAAAAAACACCGTTAAATTTACCTATCAATGCAGTATTAAACGCCATTACCCCGCAAGGCAATACACAGGTAAAATTGGCACTCAACATCCCTTTGGATTATCGCATTCCAGCTAAAGTGACTGGCACAGCGAACACCAGCAATGCCAGTTTACTGGTCAAATCAGTGGATTTATTAGTCGATAAAATGACGGGGGAGTTAAAATTTAACGAACAAGGCATTTATACTGATCGCCTTAATGCCGTGATCTTAGGCTATCCTGTGAAGATTGCCATTAAAAGTGATGAGCAAAAAACCACTGTTAACGCCGCTGGTCGCGCAGGAATTAATGACCTTCGCGAACAGTTTAAGCTATCTGGCTGGTCGCTTGCAACGGGGGTTAGCGATTATAAATTAGAGTTAAAACTACCCTACGGTAATAACCCATCAGAGCTAATAGTACAATCCATGTTAGTGGGTATCAGCCTCGATTTACCCGATAATTTAGCGAAAACCAGCTCACAACAACGCCCGTTATCATTGACTTTTAGTCTAGTTGATAAACCTTTATTACCGATAAGCATCAATTACGACAATAAACTCAAAGCCGAACTAAACCTCGATAGTAAACAGCAAATCATTCAATCTGGGGCTGTTTTAATAGGTACAGGCAATGTCGGCACTACACCCAAAGCAGGACTTAAATTAGAAATTAATAACGAACAATTAGCTCTACAAAATTGGCTAGACATCGGTTTCTCATTAGAGAAACATGACCCAGTCGCAGCAACACCAACCACTAACCCCATTGATGAAATAAAAATTCACAGTAGCTCTGCTTTGTGGAAAAAAACACCGCTGGGTTTATTTGACTTAAGTTTAAAACCTGATGATAAGCAGTGGATTGGATTACTGAACAGTCAATTTGCTAAGGGAAAACTCAATATCCCATTTAATTTTAAAGGTCAAAACCGTATCACACTGAACATGGATGAACTGGATTTATCGCTGATTAAACAACTCAATACCGAAGAAACTACCCAAATACCCTCACTCATTCCAGAAGCAATCTCGCTAATCACCGTCACTAGCAACAAAACACGCTGGCAAGGTATTAATCTAGGGCAGTTGAGCCTAATCACTGAGCGTACCAATAATGGTATGAACTTTAAAAACATAACACTCAATGGCGAACTACAGAAACTAACGCTATCAGGTGACTGGCTAGTCAACGGTAAACAATCGACCACTCGCGCACAAGGTCGTTTAGAGTTGCTTAGAGCTGATGAGCTATTCAAACAATTGAATATCAGCAAAGATTTCACCAAAACCAGCGGTAGCATCGATTTTAATGTCCATTGGCAAGGTGCGCCGCAACAATTTTCGCTCACTAGCTTACAAGGCACACTCGACACCGAATTAAAAAACGGACGTATTTTAAGCATCGAACCAGGGTTTGGGCGCGTACTGGGTGTATTAGCGGTTGCTCAATGGATTAAACGCTTACAACTTGATTTTGGTGATATATATGAAGAAGGACTAACCTTTAACAGTATCACGGGGCATTTTGATTTAGCGCAAGGCAAGGCGCACACTGACAATCTTATCGTCGATTCTGTTCCTGCTAAAATCACCCTCACAGGTGATACCAATTTTCTGCGGCACACCGTTGATTATACCGTGATGGTTGCACCAAAAAGTGCAGATGCCGTACCTATAGCTGGTACAATCATGAGCAAAGTCACTTCTTTCATTGGTAAATCGCTAACAGGTAAAGACCAAGATGGTTTTTTCTTTGGCTCACAATATTTAGTCACAGGCGAGTGGGGCAAAGTACAAGTTATCCCCCATCATGAAAACGATGGTTTATTGCAAAAAACGTGGAATGGTCTCACTGACTTTTCGTGGCTCAATCAACAAAAAAACCAATAGAGGAAAACAATATGAGTAAATGTGCCGCCATACAAATGGTATCGGGACTAACCGTTAGCGACAACCTAGTAGAAGCCGAAAAACTCATTGCCGAAGCCGTTAAAGCAGGGGCAAAACTTGTCGCATTACCCGAAAATTTTGCCTTAATGGGTAGCCACGAATCAGATAAAATCAAGGTCAAAGAAGTCGCTGGCTCAGGATTTATTCAAGACTTTTTATCCAACACCGCCAAAAAATATGGTGTTTGGATTGTTGGCGGCACAGTACCTATTGCAGGTGATGATGCCAATAAAGTCCGCGCCGCTTGTCTTATTTATAACGAGCTAGGCGAACAAGTAGCGCGTTATGACAAAGTGCATTTATTTGATGTCAGCGTCCCTGATACCAATGAAGTTTACCGCGAATCCGACTCCATAGAAGCAGGCACACAAGCGTTAATCATTGATTCCCCGTTTGGCAGATTAGGCATTGCGATTTGTTACGACCTACGGTTTCCTGAATTTTTTCGTAATATGACTGAACTAGGCGTAGACGTGCTGATTATTCCCGCCGCATTTACTCACGAAACAGGCGCGGCACATTGGGAAGTGTTGCTACGCGCTAGAGCTATCGAAAATCTGTGTTATGTTATCGCCCCAAATCAAGGGGGGCTTCATGAAAACGGGCGCAGAACTTTTGGACACAGCATGATTATTGATCCGTGGGGAATCGTACTCGATTGCTATAAAATCGGAGTTGGTTTTGCCTGTGCTGACATTGCCCCTGAGCGGTTACAAAAAATACGCAGTGCCTTCCCTGTGTTAAATCATCAACGTTTTTCGTGTGAAAAAATATGCAAACCCTAATTAAAAGTTTATTACTTGCCTTACTGTTAGTGTCTTGTGGCGCAGACAAAGACAGCCGTTATCGTGATATGTCAGAACTTGAGCGTCCTCCTAACTTATCATCGGCTGCTACCACGACTAAAACTAATACCTCTACGGCTACACAACAGCAAGCAACAGAAACCTACGCGCCTGACGAAAGTCGCATTGAGAAAAAGCAAGGAAAAGCAGGTTTAGACGATGCCGTTTATTTGACTGACTCAACGCCACCCCAAATAAAAATCAAACAACCGCTAGATAAAGCGTGGAATACCGTAGAACGCGGATTAAAACAAAGTGAGATGAAAATCACTGACCACGAGCGTGATAAGGCACAATATCATGTGACCTATACGCCTAGCAGTGTTTTAAGTTTTATGAAAATAGAGTCGAAAACCATTTATCTGTTGACGCTAAAAGCAGAAGGCAACGAAACCACGGTGACGGCAGCCCTAGCACCAGAGCCAAATAGTAGCACGGACGATAAAGACGACAACACCTTGCAGCTTATGCACCTGTTATTCGATACTCTGCACGACGACTTAAGAGAAGAATAACAGCCTCCCCGCCATTCTTAGTGGCGGGAAAATATTAACTTTACCCCCTTATATTAGCTTGCCACGCACTCAAACTGGGTTGAGCGAATAATTTTTCTACCAATACAACCGCTGCTCGCAAACTGTTTTCCGCTGTTTCAGATAAGCCTTCGCCTAATTCAAAGCGCACCGCCTGCATAGTCAACAAAAAACACGGCGGCGGTGCAGTTTTTTCAATGTCTGAATAAACCTGCATTACAGCGGCAGGATTCATAGCGTGCGTGGTGTAGCTATTATCACAAACAGGCTGTAACTGGCTAAAATGTATCGGCTGAGTATTAGCCACTGACGCATCGGCAAATAACACCAGTTGCCGCTGTTTTAAATCCAGCGCGTGTTCGATTTGAAGTTGAAAATCGGTTAATAACTCTACCGTGTGTAAACACGCGGCGGGTATTCGTTCCAATAACAACACGCCCAGCGCGTCATCGCCACGGCTGGGATTGCCAAAGCCTAGTAATAAAATCGGTTTAATCATAGTCACTTTAAGTTCACACGCTCCAGCGTGGAAATTCCTCTGACACCATGCTAGTGGTGTGTAAAAAGACGCTGGAGCGTCAATAGAACGATAGAGTTAAAAGATACCGTTCGTGGTGAGCTTGTCGAACCACATTCACACTTCGACAGGCTCAGTGCGAACGGTTTTATAATCATTTTATGGCTGTTAGCTATACCTCAAACAGCACGTTACAAGCTTGTTTCAAATACTCGAAAACGTTTTTCCAATTCCCATTGTTCTTGTGCTTTTTCGCTAGTGTTTAAAAAGGCGGCACACGCAGTTGATGGATTATCGATTCCCGCGTTATCGTTAGCACAGACGGCTACACGATGACTAAAATCATCGTGCGATTGCCAAAGACTAGAACCAGAAAGAAAGCTGTGTTCAAGACTGGCTCTGACCAATTGCTTAAGGTCGGCATACTGTAAATTAT
>JBAXNR010000012.1:0-61688 GCA_037133675.1 Methylococcales bacterium | reverse complement strand
ACGGTATGATTTGTTGCCTACTCTGTCAAGAAAATCAATAGCACACCTTACATCCATCACCTGAAGGAAGAGGCTTTACGGTGCTTTTTTGGTAAAATTGGGAAATGTCCTATGCTTGCCAAATTCAGTTAGCGCGGCAACCTAACTCGACACCTTAAGTAACACAAAGTAATGTATCATGAACCCTATAGTTGCTAGTAGCGCACCAATAACATTCAAAAATATAACTCAGTGCTTCTCTAAAAATATAAACGTCCTTATGTAGTGGCTACCCTGAGAAATCGGGAATATCCATAAAATATACTGTTAAAACAATAAGTCACATGGAAAAGCCCCCTAAAAATACCGTCAAAACTTCATTGTAACCTATCGATTACAGTAGCTATTTAAAATCCTAACTAATTAAATAATAACTGTCGATTTATTGATGATTAAGAGCTTTACTATAAAGTAAATAAAGTTGGAGGGTTTACCTTAATTAAGGCTACATACTCTATTGATGTTATGCGTCTGTGTTTTGATTTATCGATAAGTGGTAGGTAAGTTATCGTCAAAAAGGCAATAATATAAGTGAAATCATTCTTGACTATGCAGGGTTTGGAATTTATAGTGCCTTGTGAGTGGTGCAAAGTGGTTTTTATTGGGGTGATTTTTTGTTTCGTGGTATCAGCTCAATTAATTTGGATGATAAAGGTCGGTTGGCGATTCCAACGTGTTAGCGCGAAATGCTGCGCAACTGTGTTGAAGGACAGCTTGTTGTTACTGTTGTGGTGAATGAGCGTTGTGCGGGTGAAAAAAGTTGTTTATGGCTTTATCCGCTACCCAAAATGGGAAAAACGTGAGCAAACTATCAGCCAATTGCTCACTTTAAATAAAATGGCAGGTAAGTTAAAACGATTTGTCATCGGCAATGCCTCTGAATGTGAAATGGATGGACAAGGTCGTTTGTTATTACCCGAAAAAACAGGAACTTTGCACGGATGGATAAATATTGTATGTTGGTTGGTCAGTTGAATAAATTTGAGCTGTGGAATGAGCAAGCGTGGTTAGCTAAAGAAAGTGAATGGCTAAATAACGATGACAATGATGGTTTTGAAGAATTAACCTCTTTATCTTTTTGACGGGAGATTTGTTAATGGAGCATTTACCCGTTATGTTTGCAGAAGCACTGCAACAGTTGGCAATTAAAAAAGACGGCATTTATCTGGATTGTACTTTTGGGCGTGGTGGACATAGCTTAGGAATTTTAAATTTATTGGGTGAACAAGGGCGATTACTGGCTTTTGACCGTGATTGGGATGCCATAAATTCAGATTATGCACAAACATTGCAAAAAGATGAACGTTTTAAATTAATTCATGCGTGTTTTTCTGAGTTGGAAAATACCATTGCAAACGAAGGTCTGTCAGGCAAAATCGATGGTATTTTGATTGATTTGGGCGTGTCTTCGCCGCAACTTGATAATCCAGAGAGAGGTTTTAGTTTTTTGCGTGATGGTCCTTTGGATATGCGCATGGATGGATTATCAGGGGTTTCGGCTGAACAATGGCTAGCTAATGTTGATGAAAAATACTTGGTTAAGATTTTATTTGAGTATGGCGAAGAAAAATTTGCTCGCCGTATTGCCAAAGTCATTGTTGAAACAAGAGCGGTAACACCCATAAGCACAACTCGACAATTAGCTGACTTAATTGCCCAGACTGTTCATACTAGAGAAAAACATAAACATCCTGCAACGCGCACGTTTCAAGCCATTCGCATTGAAATTAATCGCGAGTTGGATGAATTAAAAACTGTGTTGCAACAGTCTGTTCATGTGTTAAGACCTGAGGGTCGATTGGTCGTTATTTCATTTCATTCATTGGAAGATAGAATTGTCAAACGCTTCATTAAGGATGAATCAGGAGCTAAATACAATCCTAGCAGACTGCCTATTAAAGAAGTAGATATGGCTAAAGGGGCATTAAAAAAGATTGGTAAAGCCTTAAGTGCTGAACAACTAGAAGTCAATGAAAACCCTAGATCACGCAGTGCGGTAATGCGGGTTGCAGAGAAGCTTGCATGATAATTCATCGGCTATTGGGCATATTAACCGCTGTGCTTATTTTTAGTGCGTTGGCTGTTATTTATAGCAAATACCATTCACGACTGATTTTTATCGAAATTCAAAAACAAGAAAGAGAATTGGATCAGCGTGAAGTTGAGTGGGGACAAACGCAATTGGAAGTGACGACATTCTCAGAGCAAAATCGAGTTGAGTTGGTTGCACGCGAGAAATTGAAACTGGTCTTGCCGTTACACGAAAAAATTATTTATATAAAGCCGTAAATGTTGGATTTTCGAGGCAACAACGAGGTCAAAAAACCGATAAGGGATTTTTCGGGTAGGCGAAAAATTCTCATTTTTTTTATGATGACTTGTATGGCAGTATTAGTGGGGCGAGCTGTCGATTTGCAGGTATTGAATAAAAAATTCCTCAAAGATCAAGGTGATATGCGGCTGGTTGATGATGAACCCATATCAGCATACCGAGGGATGATTAAAGACAGAAGCGGTGCACCATTAGCTATTAGTACCCCTGTTGTGTCTATCTCCATCAATCCACGCGAGCTTAATATGGATGACAAAAACCAGCTTAAGCAATTGGAAAAAGCACTCAGAGATAGTCAGCCAGGCGTAGCATTGACCGATGCCCAAAAAGCCAATGTATTAAACGAGTATAAAAAGCAAAAATTGCTCAAGATTGCTCTTATGGAGAAATTGCTTGGCTTACCTAAGGACAAGGTGCTGGATATGATTAAGGATGACACACACAAACAGTTTGCTTACATAGCACGGCAGATAAATCCAGATATTAGTGAGCAGGTTAAAGCCTTAAAGCTAATTGGCGTTTATTTTGATCGGGAATTTAAACGATTTTATCCAACAGGCGGTGTGACTGCACATTTAGTGGGTTTTACTGATCTCGATGATGTCGGGCAAGAAGGCATCGAAGCAGGCTATGAACAGCTATTAAAAGGATCATCAGGTAGTAAACGAGTCATTAGAGATGGATTGCGACAAATTATTGATGACGTTGAAAACATCAAAGAACCCGTGTCTGGAAAAAATATTGAGTTAAGTATCGATCAACGTATTCAATATTTGGCGTATAGAGAATTACAGTTAGCAGTGAATGCTAACCGCGCTAAATCAGCCAGCTTAGTGGTGATGGATGCTAAGAATGGTGAAATTTTGGCAGCGGTCAATCAGCCTACGTTTAATCCCAACAGTCGAAAAGATTTAAAAGAAAGCTTGTATAGGAATAGAGCATTAACCGATATATTTGAACCTGGTTCGACCGTTAAACCTTTTGTAGCTGCTGCGGCGTTAGATGGCGGTTATGTTAGCCCTAACACGGTTTTTTATACCAACGGTAGTTATCAAGTTGGCAAAAATGTGGTCAAGGATGTACATAACTACGGCGCGTTGGATTTAATGCACGTTTTAAAAAAATCCAGCAATATTGGTGTGACTCAAATGGCGTTAAAAATGCCGCCTAAATATTTTTGGGGTGTTTATAAAAAACTAGGTTTTGGCAGTTCAGCAGAAGCAGGACTTAAAGGTGAAGCCAGTGGACGTTTATTGGATTATAAAAAATGGCATGATTTTGATCGTGCAACCATGTCATTTGGTTATGGTTTGAGTGTTTCAGCCGTGCAGTTGGCGAGAGCTTATACCTCTTTAGCAGATGATGGTATTTTACATTCAGTGAGCTTACTTAAGCGTGACGAAGATGACAAACCACAGCGAGTATTTTCCGCTAAAACCGCCAAGACTATTCGAGAAATGTTAGAAAATGTGATTATGAAAGACGGTACAGCCTATGAAGCCAGAGTAGATGGTTATACGGTTGCGGGTAAAACAGGCACAGTAAAAAAATCTAGCGGTAGTCATGGTTATAGCAGTAATAGTTATTTTGCGGTATTTGCAGGCATGGCTCCTGCCTCTAACCCGCGTTTGATTATTGTCGTGATGATTGATGAACCGTCCGCAGGTCAATATTATGGTGGTCTGGTGTCAGCTCCTGTGTTTTCTAAGGTGATGACAGGTGCGTTACGTTTACTGAATGTCGCACCCGACCAAGAAGAAACCATGCCTATTTTGCTAACGCGGCAAACGCAATAAAACAGTCTTTATGAAATTATCAGAGTTATTAGCAGGTTTTGCTTTATCTTCACATACCGATTTACACGCGGTGAATGAAATAATAGGATTAAGTTTGAATAGTCGTGCTGTTGTTGCTGGCAATGCTTTTATTGCTCTAGCAGGTTCTAAGCAGCATGGCTTAAGCCATGCCAAACAAGCGATTAGCCAAGGCGCGAGTGCAATTATTTTTGATCCAGCAGGTGGTGGCAAACAATTATTCGAAAATTCACAGGGCAATGTGCCAATGATTGCCATAGACAACCTAGGCTTAGTGTTAGGTGATATTGCCGCTCGATTTTACGGCGATCCGTCTTCATTAATGACGGTGATTGGCATTACTGGCACCAATGGAAAAACCTCATGCAGTCAGTTTTTAAGTCAAATGCTGGAGGATTGCGGCATTATCGGCACCTTAGGTTGGGGTGAATGGGGTGATCTGCATAAAACCTTGAACACTACCCCTGATGCGTTAGCGATACAAAGCATATTTGCCCAACTATTAACCACTGGCAAAAAAACAGTGGCGATGGAAGTCTCATCGCATGGTTTAGAGCAGGGTAGGGTGAATGGCGTTCGTTTTAAAGGTGCTGTGTTTACCAATATTAGCCGCGATCATTTGGATTATCATGGTTCGATGCAAGCCTATTTAGACGCTAAATTAGCTTTATTGCAAACGCCAGACTTAGCGTTTGTGGTGGTTAATTTAGATGATGCCTATAGTGAACAAATTTTGGCAGCAGTTCCTGATACCGTGCGAGTATGGGGCATCACTCATGCTAAGGATTCATCGAAGGCGATGCAAGTGCATGAACAAATTAGGGCAAAAAATATTATCAATAAGCTAGACGGCATTGAATTTGACGTGTGTTGGCAAACTGAAACTCACAATGTGACGATTCCGCTTTATGGTGATTTTAATGTTGAGAATGTGTTGTGTGTGTTGGCGGTGATATTGGCGTTGGGAGCTTCATTAAGCGAGGCGACAAAAAAATTGGCAAATTTACAACCCGTAGCAGGGCGTATGCAGCAATTTGGCGGTGACGATCAGCCGTTAATTTTTGTTGATTATGCTCATACGCCAGATGCACTGGACAAAGTGCTAAGCAGTGCTAGAAAACATTGCCAACAGGATTTATGGGTAGTATTTGGTTGTGGCGGTAATCGGGATATGGGTAAACGTCCGCAAATGGGAGCGTGTGCTGAACAATGGGCAGATAAGATTATTGTGACTGATGATAATCCACGTTTTGAAAATGGCTTGGATATTGTTAATGCTATTTTGGCAGGCTGTAAAGACAGCCATAAAATTGAAGTCATACAAAACCGAGAACAAGCGATACACAGCGCGATTAGCAGAGCAAAAGCAGGCGATTGTATTGTGATTGCGGGTAAAGGTCATGAAGATTATCAAGAAATTAATGGGCAGAACATTCCCTTTAGTGACAGTGATTGTGTACGAAATGCACTAAGTATGAGAGCTAAATAATGGAAATGACGCTAAGTGAGTGCGTAAAAATAGTACAAGGCACATTGATTGGTGAAGATGTTAGTTTTTCTTCGGTAAGTATTGATACTCGTGCTATCAAACCTAAGCAACTGTATATTGCCATTAAAGGCAAAAACTTTGACGGTAATGATTTTGTTGACCAAGCTGGGCAACTAGGCGCAGGCGCGGCTATCGTACATAAAGGTGCTAATACCAGTTTGCCTCATATCGTGGTCGAGAATACCTCCCTTGCCTTGGCGCAATTGGCTGGCGCGTGGCGAAAAAAACTAGCAGTTTCTGTGGTTGGAGTAACAGGCAGTAACGGTAAAACGACAGTTAAAGAAATGATAGCGGCAATTTTGGTCGTTAATCACCAAGTATTATTTACCCTAGGCAATTTGAATAATGACATAGGCGTGCCGTTAACTCTATTGCAACTGGATGAGCAACACCGTTATGCGGTGATTGAAATGGGTGCGAATCACCCAAAAGAAATTGAATACAGTAGTACTTATGCCGCCGCCGATGTTGCTGTCATTACCAATGCAGGCGCGGCACATATTGCAGGCTTTGTTAGTGTCGAGGGTGTAGCGCAAGCAAAAGGCGAAATTATTGAAACGCTTAAAACCGATGGCGTGGCGATTTTAAATAGGGACGATGATTATTTTGATTATTGGCAGGGCATTGCTGGCAATAAAAAAATAATCTCCTTTGGGTTGAATGCTTACGCCGATGTGACAGCCCGTGCTATTCATACAAGCATTCAAGATAATGAGTTTATAACCAGCTTTAGCTTGTTTTATGCACAAACGGCACTTAGCATAAATCTTAAACTTGCAGGTCAACATAATGTTGTAAATTCCTTAGCTGCGGCAGCGGCGTGTATTGCTTTAGGTGTCAGCTTTGAGCAAATTAAACAAGGCTTAGAAAGCGTAAAGCCTGTCACTGGACGTTTACAACCGTTAGTCAGTCGCTTAGGTAATATTGTTATCGACGATAGTTATAACGCCAATGCTGCATCACTCAAAGCGGGTTTAGCTGTGTTAGCCGATTGTTCGACTAAACCTTGGCTAATTTTAGGGGCGTTTGGTGAATTAGGCGAAGACAGTGTAAAAATACACACCGAAATAGGCGAGTTGATAAAAGCCAGTGGTGTGCAACGATTACTGGCAATAGGTGATGATGCCCGTTATACCGTACAAACTTATGGTGAAGGCGCGAGTTTTTTTGACTCACAAGATGAGTTGATAGCCGCGTTAAGAAAAGAACTTAAAGGGGATGAAACTCTTTTAATCAAAGGCTCACGAGCGCGGCGTATGGAAAATGTAGCTGCTGCTTTGATTGATAATTTTAGGATGTAAACGATGTTACTGTATTTTTCAGAATATTTAATGAGCTTTGATAGTAGTTTTCGAGTCTTTCACTATCTGACTTTTCGCGCCATTCTTGGCGCATTAACGTCATTGACCATTGCTTTTATTATTGGTCCTGTGATGATTAGAAAGTTAAGTAGCAATAAAATTGGGCAAAGCATTCGTGAATTAGGTCCACAAAGCCATTATGAAAAATCGGGTACACCGACGATGGGCGGCACATTAATCTTGGTGGCTATTGCTATTAGTACCTTGTTATGGGCAGATTTAAGCAATCGTTATATTTGGGTGATTTTGTTGGTGACGATGGGTTACGGCATTATCGGTTTTATTGATGATTATCGAAAAGTCGTCAAGCGCAACAGTGACGGCTTATCGGCGAAAGCAAAATATTTTTGGCAGTCGGTTATTGGTTTAACAGCGGCTATTTTCTTGTATAAAACTGCCGTATTACCCGCAGAAACCCAATTTATCATTCCATTTTTCAAAGATGTGATGCTCAACATGGGCTGGACATACATCGTTTTTACTTATTTTGTCATTGTCGGCACCAGTAATGCGGTCAATTTAACTGATGGTTTGGATGGACTGGCAATTATGCCAACCACGATGGTCGCTGCGGGTTTAGGGGTTTTTGCTTACTTATCAGGTCATGTTACTTTTTCCGAATACCTAGCGATTCCCTATTTACCGAACGCGGGTGAACTCATCGTATTTTGCTCCGCTTTAGTGGGTGCTGGATTAGGTTTCTTATGGTTTAACGCCTATCCAGCGATGGTTTTCATGGGTGATGTCGGCGCGTTAGCGTTAGGTGCTGCTTTGGGTGTATTGGCAGTGTTAGTTAGACAGGAAATCGTGTTAATGATTATGGGGGGAGTGTTTGTCATGGAGACACTGTCAGTTATCATACAAGTTGCCTCGTTTAAACTAACGGGCAAACGGGTATTTCGTATGGCACCCATTCATCATCATTTTGAATTAAAAGGTTGGCCAGAACCGCGTGTGATTGTGCGTTTTTGGATTATCACTGTTATTTTAGTGTTGATTGGTTTAGCAACCCTCAAGTTGAGATAATAAATGGACAAGTCAATAATTCTCGACGCATTAAAAAAGCATTTTGCTTTAGATGCACAAAATTCCAAACTATTGGTAGTGGGTTTAGGTATTACGGGTGTTTCAGTTGCGCGTTTTTTGCATAAACTGGGGCTTGTATTTGCGATTATTGATAGTCGTGATAATCCGCCTATGGATGAGTTTTTCCAACAAACGCCCGATATTCCCGTTTTTACTGGCGGTTTTGATGAGGCGGCTTTTAAGGTTGCGACACATCTAATTGTTAGCCCAGGTGTGTCGCTGCACGAAAAATCGATTGTCAAAGCACTTGCTAATGGTGCAACAATAATCAGTGATATAGATTTATTTGCCTGTTCTGTTACTGCACCTATTATCGCTATTACAGGTTCTAACGGTAAAAGCACCGTGACTACTATGTTAGGCGATATGGCCGCCGCCGCTGGTAAACGTGTTGCTATTGGTGGAAATCTTGGCAAACCTGCCTTGGATTTATTAGAAGACGACGCAGAGTTGTATGTATTGGAGCTGTCTAGTTTTCAGTTAGAACGCACCTCGGTATTGAATGCAGCGGCGGCAACCGTGCTAAATATCAGTGCAGATCATCTGGATCGACACGCCGATTTAGCGGACTATGCCAAAGAAAAACAGAGCATTTATCATGGTGATGGTGTAATTGTCATCAATGCCGACGATACTTTAGTCAAGGCTATGCAGGAATCAGGACGACAAATATTAAGTTTCTCTATTAAAGACAAAGCAGATTTTTATCTGGCTTATCAAGGCGAAACTGAATATTTGATGTACGAAACAAGCCCATTGATGCCATTGCATGAATTACCGCTAGAAGGTAGACACAATGCCGCTAATGCCTTGGCTGCGTTGGCATTGGGCGTAGCAGTCGGTTTGGATATTCCCGCTATGTGTTCAGCATTGAAAACCTTTAGAGGCTTAAATCATAGAATGCAGAAAGTGGCACAGCTACACGGTATTACTTGGGTTAATGATTCCAAGGCAACCAATATTGGCGCGTGCGTTGCCGCCTTAGAAGGCTATAACCGTAAAGTTATTTTAATTGCAGGCGGCGATGCCAAAGGCGCGGACATGGCTGAATTAACCCCTGCCATTAAAGAAAAAACCAAAAGTGTTGTCCTTATGGGTAAAGATGTAGACTTGATAGAACAAGCAATAGCTGGCTGTGTCCCTGTACATCGTGCTGAAAATATGGTGCAAGCTGTACAAATAGCGGCAAGTCTTGCCAGTGAGGGGGATAGTGTATTGTTATCGCCTGCGTGTGCGAGTCTGGATCAATATAAAAACTATCAAGACCGAGGCAATCAATTTGCACTAGCGGTATTGGCATTAAGCTAATGCACAAGCGAATTAAAACCTCATTGGATGGACGATTTCATTTTGACACCGTATTGGTGCTGACCTGTTTGAGTTTAGTACTGATTGGTTTTGTAATGGTTGCTTCTGCTTCGCTGCATTTGGGGGTAAAACTTACAGGTGATGCGTTTTATTTTCCGACTCGACAATTAATGCACATGGGTTTTGGCTTAGTGTTAGGTGTTTTGATTGCCGCAACACCGATGCGAGTTTGGGAAAAAAGTGGCTTAGTGCTGTTTATCATAGGACTGTTGCTATTGATCGTTGTGTTAGTGCCAGGATTGGGGATTAAAGTTAATGGCAGTACCCGTTGGCTATCGGTAGGTGGCTTGCGCATACAAGTGTCCGAAGTAATTAAGTTTTTTTCAGTTATTTATATGGCGGGTTATGTCACTCGTCATCAACAGTCGGTACAAGAATCAGCGTTTGGTTTATTTAACCCATTAATATTGTTTTCGCTGGCGTGTGTTTTGCTGTTACTCGAACCTGATTTTGGTTCATCCGTGGTGATTTTAATGATCGCTATGGGCATTATGTTTTTAGCAGGCGCGAAAATAGGGCAGTTTATTGTTTTATTGGGTTCAGTTGCAGTGTTGGTGATGTTATTGGTGTATTTTTCACCGTATCGCCTTAAGCGTGTGACTAGCTTTATGGATCCTTGGGCTGATCCTTTAGACACAGGTTTTCAACTTACGCAGGCACTGATTTCCTTTGGACGCGGTGAATGGTGGGGTGTGGGTTTAGGTAGCGGGGTACAAAAATTATTTTATTTGCCTGAAGCGCATACCGATTTTATTTTTTCTGTGATTGCTGAAGAACTGGGATTATTGGGTGTAATAACGGTGATTGGCTTATTTGCGTTACTGGTCTGGCGAATTTTTGCGATAGGTGCGGCAGCAGAGCAAGCAGGACAACGCTTTTGGGCATTTGTCGCTTATGGTTTAGGAATATGGTTTGGTTTTCAATCCTTCGTCAATATGGGTGTTAATATGGGGCTATTGCCTACCAAAGGTTTAACATTGCCATTAATGAGTTATGGAGGCGGTAGTATGATGATTATGTGTTGCGCAGTTGCCTTGCTATTTCGCGTTCATAGCGAGATTGTCGAACTGAATATTAATCCGTTACATAAGGGTAAAGGCATGAGAGTTTCACATGGTTAAGCGTATCGTGATTATGGCAGGTGGTACAGGCGGTCATGTTTTTCCCGCATTGGCAGTTGCGCAGTTACTGATAGAAAAAGGTTGGCAAGTAAGCTGGTTAGGAACACAAAAAGGGCTGGAAAGTCGAGTCATTCCTGAGTGTGGCATTGCGATTGACTATTTATCTGTTGCAGGCATACGCGGTAAAAGCGTGTTATCGAAAATCACCGCTGTGTTTGGATTATGTAAAGCCTGTTTTCAAGCGGCGATATTTTTGCGACAACGAAAACCCAATGTGGTGTTAGGTATGGGTGGTTTTGTTGCAGGACCAGGAGGCTTAATGGCAAAATTATTAGGTATTCCTTTAGTGATACACGAACAAAATCGCGTGGTTGGCACAACCAATCGCTTATTGGCACACATTGCCAATCAAGTGTTAGAGGCATTTCCTCTCAGTTTTAAAAAATCAACCAAGGCGATCTGTACAGGTAATCCATTAAGAAAAGCCTTTTTAGAACAGCTTGATGAGGAAAAATCGTTAGGGCAGGGCATAAAAATCTTGGTTATCGGTGGCAGTCAAGGTGCGCAAATACTCAACGAAGTTGTGCCTGAAGCCTTGAATTTACTTGATTTCCCCTCTGTGCAAATCAGACATCAAACAGGCATGGCGATGCAAGCGCAGGTTGCCAAGCGTTACCAAGAATTGGGTATTAATGCACATATCCCTGTCTTTATTAATGATATGGTTGTGGCATATCAATGGGCAGATATACTAATTTGTCGTGCTGGGGCAATGACGGTTAGTGAAGTTGCTGCCGTGGGCATTCCAGCCATTTTTGTCCCGTTACCCAATGCAATTGACGATCATCAAACGGCGAATGCCAACTACTTAACCGATGCAAACGCAGGCATATTACTGAGGCAAAAAGACTTGAATGCAGAAAATCTAGCAAAACAAATAACCACGCTGCTTAAACACACAAAAACCATAGGACTAGCCGCCAAGCAACTCGCACGTTTGGATGCAACAGAAGTGGTTGCTCATTATTGTGTGGCGGAGGCAAAGTTATGAATGCCTCACAAGTGAAAATGATGGTACAAAAATTGGGTAATATTGACCGCATTCATTTTGTCGGTATCGGTGGTACAGGCATGAGCGGTATTGCCGAAGTATTATGCAACTTAGGTTACATTGTTTCAGGGTCAGATATTAAAGAAAGTGCTGTTACGCAACACTTGGCTGAGCTAGGGATTCGTATCGCCATAGGACACAAACGCGAAAACATCAGCCAAGTCGATTTAGTGGTTGCTTCGACGGCAATAGATCGAGCTAATGCAGAAATTGATGAAGCGTATCATCAACGTATTCCCGTGATTCCACGCGCTGAAATGCTAGCTGAACTCATGCGATTTCGGTTTGGTATCGCGGTTGCAGGCACACACGGTAAAACCACCACCACCAGTTTAACTGCCAGCATTTTGGCAGAGGGCGGACTTGATCCTACTTTTGTGATTGGTGGACGTTTAAACAGCGCGGGAACTAATGCCAAATTGGGTTTAGGCAATTATCTAGTGGCTGAGGCAGATGAAAGTGATGCGTCATTTTTATATTTGCAGCCAATGGTCGCAATCGTCACCAATATCGACCAAGATCACATGGAGACCTATCAAGGTAGTTATCAACGCCTAAAAGATACTTTTATTGAATTTTTGCACCATTTGCCTTTTTATGGGCTAGCGGTGTTATGTATCGACGATCAAGGTGTGCAGGATATTTTGTCGCA
This sequence comes from Methylococcales bacterium, assembly GCA_037133675.1. GTDB lineage: Bacteria > Pseudomonadota > Gammaproteobacteria > Methylococcales > Methylomonadaceae > UBA4132. The sequence goes on along the minus strand of JBAXNR010000012.1, from coordinate 49,255 downwards.
ACTGTCTAAACCTGTGATTACTTATGGTGTCCATGAAGATGCCGATGTACGAGCTATCGATATTCAACAGCAAGGTTTGCACACTCATTTTACTGTATTACGCAAAGGTGATTATCCGCCATTGCGAGTAACGCTCAATATGCCAGGTTGGCATAATATGCTCAATTCATTGGCGGCGATTGCTGTAGCCAGTCGGTTGTCAGTTGCAGACAGTGCAATCATCAAAAGCCTAGGTGCGTTTAAAGGCGTTGGTCGGCGTTTTCAGTTACAAGGTGATGTGGCTATTGGTGATGGTAAACTCACCTTAGTTGATGATTATGGGCATCATCCGCGTGAGATTGCTGCAACATTGGAAGCGTTAAAACAAGCATGGCCTGATAGACGCTCAGTCATTGTGTTTCAACCGCACCGTTACACGCGTACCCGCGATTTATTTGAAGACTTCGCCCACGTTTTATCAGGCGTTGCGGTGTTGATTTTAATGGAAGTCTATTCGGCAGGAGAAACACCGATTGCAGGCGCGGATGGACGCGCATTAAGTCGTGCGATTCGCTTGCGTGGTCATGTTGATCCAATATTTTTGGAAAACTGGCAAGATTTACCCAGTATTTTAGCGAGTGTGGTAAAAGCCGATGATGTGATTTTAACCATGGGGGCGGGTAATGTTGGGCAGATTGCTAGCCAGTTACCATTCACGTTGGCAGAGGCATTATCGAATACATGAAGGGACGCTTATTAACGAATGAAAAACTGGCAAAATACACCAGTTGGCGAGTCGGTGGCTGTGCGGATCGTTTATATATGCCATTAGATCGTGCGGATTTAATTGAGTTTGTTGCGCAATTACCCGCTAATGAACCCGTTTTTTGGATGGGGTTAGGCAGTAATTTATTGATTAGAGACGGCGGCATACGCGGTACAGTTATCAATACTAAAGGGCGATTAAAAGCCATGCGCCGTACTGACGAGGGCGCGGTTTATGTGGAAGCAGGCGTACCTTGCGCTCATGTTGCGCGATTTTGTGCTGAACAGGGTTTGGTGGGCGCGGAATTTTTAGCGGGCATTCCAGGTACGATGGGTGGCGCGTTAAAAATGAATGCAGGTGCATTTGGCGGAGAAACATGGACGTTGGTTAATCAAGTCGATATGCTAACGGCACGGGGTGAAGTGATAATTCGCCCGCCGCAAGATTTTACCGTTAGTTATCGTTCTGTAAAAGGAAAGGACGGCGAGTGGTTTTTAAGTGCCTTATTACAACTGCCTGAAGGTGATACCATCGCCAGTCAACAAAAAATTAAAGGCTTATTGGAAAAACGCGCCCAAACTCAACCAACTAATCAACCGAGTTGTGGTTCAGTATTTAAAAATCCAGACGGTGATTTTGCTGCGCGGTTAATAGAACAATCAGGCTTAAAAGGTTACTGCATCGGTGGTGCCTGTGTATCAGAAAAACACGCTAATTTTATTGTCAATACAGGCAAAGCAACTGCCGCGAATATTGAAATACTCATTAGCTATGTGCAAGCCAAAGTTAATGAGCAACACGGTGTAATGTTACGCACAGAGGTATGTATGGTCGGTGTGGCAGAGGAATAAATGAATGAGTAAAAATCCAGAACAGTTTGGACGGGTCGCAGTAGTCATGGGCGGTACAGCGGCAGAAAGAGAAATTTCTTTGCGTAGTGGCACGGCAGTTTATCAAGCTTTAAAACAACAAGGTGTTGATGTGATTGCGGTTGATGTACAAGGTAGTTTAATCGATGCCTTGGTAGGTATTAAGGTTGATAGAGTCTTTAATATCATACATGGACGCGGCGGCGAAGACGGTGTATTGCAAGGTGTACTAGAGGTTTTAGGTATTCCTTACACGGGTAGTGGCGTGCTGGCATCAGCATTAGCAATGGACAAATTAAGAACAAAATTGTGTTGGCAAGGCTACGGTTTGGTTACGCCTCAGTGGTTTTTATTAAAAAATGAAGCAGATTTAAACGCCTGTATTGAAAAACTGGGGTTTCCTGTTATTGTTAAACCAGCACAAGAAGGCTCTAGCATTGGCATGAGTAAGGCGAATAGCCGTGATGAGTTAGCAAAAGCTTTGCAAATCGCCGCTGATTATGATTGTGATGTCTATGCAGAAGCGTGGGTAACGGGTAAAGAGTATACTGTTGGCGTATTGAATGGCGAGGCATTACCTGTTATTCGTTTAGAAACACCCAATAGTTTTTATGATTATGACGCTAAATATCAAGCGACTACCACACAATACCATTGCCCTTGTGGGTTGGACGAACAGCAAGAGCAAGAGTTACAACAATTAGCTGTCACAGCTTGTGAGATAGTTGGTATAAAGGGTTGGGCAAGAGTGGACGTATTTATTGATGCGGCAGGGCAATCACAATTGATTGAAGTCAATACCGTTCCTGGTATGACCGACCACAGTTTAGTACCGATGGCGGCTAAACAAGCAGGTATTGATTTTGAAGCATTGGTGTGGCGAATTTTGGCAACCAGTTTAGGGTAAGGAGCAATGGCGGCTGCAAAATTTTTACTTGTAGCGTTACTGTGTGCAGGGCTGATTTCAAAATATGGGTTAGAGTCTATTCATGATCGATTAGTCACAGCACTACCTATTAAATATGTGAGAACAGAAGGCGTGTTTCGCTATTTAGGCAAGGACGAAGTAGAAACAGCATTGCAACCTTTAGTAAAAACAGGTTTTTTTGATGCCGATGTACAAGTCATTCACGCGGCTATTTCGTTATTACCGTGGGTAGAATCAGCAACAGTCAAACGAGTGTGGCCTAATGCGATTGATATAAAAGTACGAGAAAGAAAGCCGTTTGTCCGTTGGGGAGAAAAAAGCCTGATTAGTGAAAAAGGAGTAGTGTTTACCCCTGAGAGCATCGAACCTTTTGAAGATTTAATGATACTAACAGGTCCAGACCAGCAGCAAGTAAAAGTGTTGGAAATTATGAAAGGCGTTAAAACTGCTTTAGCGGATCAATCTTTTGAGATGGTTGAGTTCACTATCAATAATCGTTGGGCATGGAAGCTAAAATTAGCAAATGGTTTGGAAATATTATTGGGGCGTAATAATCAGTTAGAAAAATTACAGCGGTTTTTAAAAACCTTGACCGTATTACAACAAGAACAGATTGATGCGATGGAAATCGTTGACTTAAGGTATCCTAATGGCTATGCAGTTTCGTGGAAAGCTGGAACACCTGAGTTTGACTGGAAAGCGATTGCAACTGGCACACAAAAAAGCAATACAGAGTAGATAAAATGGCAAAAAAAACAGAGCGTAATTTAATAGTGGGTCTGGATATTGGTACGTCCAAAGTTGCTGCTATTGTCGGTGAACTTGCCAGTGATGGTAGCCTTGAAATAATAGGCATAGGCTCTGCGCCCTCACGCGGTCTTAAAAAAGGTGTCGTGGTTAATTTGGAATCAACCGTACAATCTATACAGCGAGCCATTGAAGAAGCTGAATTAATGGCAGGCTGTCAAATTAAATCAGTGTTTGCGGGTATTGCAGGTAGCCACATTAAAAGTCTTAATTCGCATGGTATAGTAGCAATTAAAGACAAAGAAGTAACCCAATACGATATAGACAGAGTGATAGATTCGGCGCGAGCGGTGGCAATTCCAGCCGATCAAAAGATTTTACATATCCTGCCGCAAGAATTTGTTATTGACTTACAAGGTGGAATAAAAGAACCCATCGGTATGTCAGGAATACGCTTAGAAGCCAAAGTTCACATGGTTACAGGCAGTGTTAGTGCCTCACAGAACATTATTAAATGTATTCGCCGTTGCGGCTTAGAAGTCGAAGATTTAGTTTTAGAACAACTGGCTTCCTGCAATGCAGTGTTGACCGAAGATGAAAAAGAATTAGGTGTGTGTTTAATTGATATAGGTGGTGGAACTACCGATATTGCTGTCTATGCCGATGGTGCAATTAAACATACGGCGGTTATTCCTGTCGCAGGCGATCAAGTTACTAACGACATTGCTGTGGCACTACGAACACCTACAGTCAATGCCGAAGAAATTAAGCGTAAATATGCGTGTGCTTTAACGCAGTTAGCCGATGTTGATGGTACTATTGAAGTACCCAGTATTGGCGATAAATTGCCGCGAAAAATTTCAGCGCAAAATTTGGCAGAAATCGTAGAACCACGTTACGAAGAACTGCTACTATTAGTACAAGCTGAGCTACGCCGCAGTGGTTTTGAAGACATGATTGCAGGAGGTGTGGTTTTGACGGGTGGTAGCTCAAAAGTCATGGGACTTATTGATTTGGCAGAAGAGATTTTTCATGTGCCAGTCAGAATGGGCGGGCCACAAAACGTCACGGGATTAACCGAAGTAGTGAAAAATCCAATTCACTCTACGGGCGTTGGCTTGCTAATATATGGAAAAGACCATCAAAACTTGGCGGGCAGTACTGATGCCGAAGGTTCAGGATGGTTCGCAAAAATAAAGAATTGGTTTAATGGTAATTTTTAAAATAGCTTTGCATTGTACAGATTAAGGGGCAGTAAAATGAAATATGAATTAGTAGACACTTACAGCGAGACTGCCGTCATCAAGGTTATTGGTGTAGGTGGCGGCGGCGGTAATGCCGTTAATCACATGATTGACAGTAACATCGATGGCGTTGAATTTATCTGTGCGAATACAGATGCACAGGCATTAAGAAAATTGAGCATAGGCACAATTATTCAACTTGGAGTCGAATTGACCAAAGGCTTAGGCGCGGGTACAAACCCAGATATTGGACGACAAGCGGCCGAAGAAAATAAAGAGCGTATCAAAGAAGTGTTACAAGGCGCGGACATGGTATTTCTAACCGCAGGTATGGGCGGTGGTACAGGCACAGGTGCGATTCCTGTTATTGCCTCCATTGCCAAAGAAATGGGCATATTAACGGTGGCTGTAGTCACTAAGCCATTTCTATTTGAAGGCAAAAAGAAACAAGGTGTTGCTGAACGTGGCATAGTTGAGCTGGAAAAATATGTTGATTCCTTAATCACCATTCCCAATCAAAAACTACTCCCAGTTCTAGGCAATAATGTTTCTTTAGCGGATGCGTTTAAAGCAGCGAATGACGTATTACTTGATGCCGTACAAGGTATCACCGAACTGATTGTTCACCCTGGTATGATTAACGTAGACTTTGCCGATGTCAGAACCGTGATGTCTGGTATGGGTGCGGCGATTATGGGAACAGGCGCAGCATCAGGTGAAAATCGCGCCCGCGAAGCTGCTGAAAAAGCCATTGCCTGCCCATTATTAGAAGATATTAATCTACAAGGTGCGCGAGGTATTCTGGTCAATATTTCTGCCGCCAACATGAGCATGGCAGAGTTTAGTGAAGTCGGTAATATCGTCCATGAATTCGCTTCTGAAGATGCTATCATCAAAATCGGTACTGCGATTGACTCAAGTTCAGGTGACGAAATTAAAGTTACAGTGGTTGCAACAGGCATGGGTTTACCACCTGTACAAGTAAAAGCCACCGTTAAATCAATGACTCAAGCCAACTCAGGCGCGGTTAATTACGATGAATTTGATAAACCTACCGTATCACGGCAAAACCGCCAAGAAAATAGAGAAGGACGTACCTTATCTCAGCAACCGACAGGCGGCGATTTAGGTTATCTGGATATTCCCGCGTTTTTAAGACGACAAGCCGATTAGTTTCCTATCAAAAAAAGCCCGACTTAGTCGGGCTTTTTTTTGAGTTTATCTGCTATCGACTAGAAATCATTTATAGTTAACACTACCTCAGATTGGCTATCCCATTCAGCCTTAATTTCCAGAATCTCAGGCAGGATGTGCATAAAAACAGCCACCAATCTTTTATCCAAGTGAACGCCAGCCATCTCATGCAGTGTCAGCAAAATGCGTTCTATTGGCCACGGTTCTTTGTAAGGGCGACGCATAGACAGTGCGTCAAATACATCGGCAATGGCAACGATGCGGGCTGATTCGGGTATCGCTTCCCCCGCAAGACCATTCGGATAACCGCTGCCATCCCATTTTTCATGGTGATTAAGTGCAATTTCGGCAGCTAGTTGAAATAAGGGTTCGCGACTGTTACTTAAAATAGTATAACCAATATGCGAATGTTGCTTCATGATAATCCATTCTTCGGCGGTCAATTTATCTGGCTTTTGTAGAATTGCATCGGGTATGCCAATCTTCCCTGTGTCGTGCATGGGTGCTGCCATTTGTAACAGTCTTGCACGGTCATCATTCCAGCCCGCCGCAAGAGCTAGAGAACGACTGTATGCCGCCATTCGCCAGATGTGTTGACCCGTATCGCTATCGTTATAATGCCCCGCTTCCCCTAGCATATGAATAGCATCTTGGCAGACGGCATCCAGTCGAGACGCACGCACCAAAGATAAATGCGTCTTTACGCGAGCACGGACAATGTTGGGGGAAATAGGTTTGGTAATGTAATCAACCCCGCCTGCATCAAACCCCGCTTGCTCGTCGCCTTCTTCGAGTAAGGAGGTCACAAAAATAATGGGGATATGTTTTGTTTCGGGATTCAATTTAAGTTGCTGTGCAACTTCAAATCCAGTCATATCGGGCATCTGCACATCAAGCAAAATCAAAGAAGGCAATTGACTTGCTGCTATTGTTAATGCTTCAGCCCCATTACTGGCAAAAATTAATGGGTATTTTTCTTGCAGGGTGTTTCGTAACAAAGCAAGATTAATAGGATCATCATCAACACATAATATTGGGTGGTTATATAACATATTTTATTCTTTGAGTAATTGGTTCTATATAGCCAAAGCACAATAAAATGATTCCGTTCGTGGTGAGCTGTGAGCTTGTCGAACAGTCGAACCACTATAGCCCTTCGACAAGCTCAGGGCGAACGGCTTTATAATCACAAATACTGAGTTAGCTATAGCTAGAAGGCTGGGGGTTATAAAATTGTGAGTTAGCTCTAACTTTACCAAAGATTTAACCCATTACCGATTAATACATACTTACTTATTTCAGTCATTCTCAATTTTTGTTTGCTTGGTTTCCATCGCTGGTTCAGCATCAAGGTAAACATTGATAGCATCCATTGTTTCCGATAACAGGGCTGCGAAGCGACTACTTAAAGTGTTGACATCTCCGTCATTACTAAAAGTTTCTTCAATTTCTTTGACCAGATGGGTGATGCGTTTCAGCGACAGCGCACCCGCCGCACTCAACAATTTATGGGTAATCGCCTTTGCCGCTGCTGGATTATCTTCGAGTAGTTTATCATGAAAACATTCTGCATCTTGCTCATGTTGTTGTAAAAATAGGCGTAAGAATTCTTTGTAAAGTGTAACATCCCGCCATTTTTTTAAGCCGTGTTCTATGTCAATCAATGGCATAGTATCAATTGCTATCGTGGGACTCTGTAAAATTGGCAGAGTGTTGGTTAGTTTGCGTTGAATACTCTGGCAAACGTGTCGTTCAACACAGGCGATTAGCTCATCCACATCAAAGGGCTTGGCAATAAAATCATCCATTCCTGCGTCAAGTGCCGCCGTGCGATACGTTTTGAATGCCCCAGCCGTCAGGGCAATAATAGGTAAGCCATTTAGCTCAGGTAGAGTACGGATTTTTCGAGTAGCCGCGTAGCCATCCATAATGGGCATCTGTACATCCATCAGTACCGCATGAAAGTGCTTTGGTCTCGCGATAAGCAATGCGATTGCCTCACGACCATTCTCCGTACATTCAACGTTAGCTTTTTCGCCAGTGAGAATTTGATAGGCAACGCTTCGATTAATCTCACTGTCATCAACTACCAGCAAATTTAATCCCGCTAGCCGTTCGCCATTCAAGAGCTGTTTATCTCGTTCACCGCGCTTTTTCTTGATGTCCAATATCGCATTAAACAACGATAAATGGGTCACAGGTTTGGAAACAACGCTACCAGTAAGCCTACTAAACTGCTTTAATAGGCTATGCCCCTCATCATAATTAGGACTCATGATAATAATTGAGCAGTGTGCCTTACCTAACTGCTCTTGAATGTTAGTCACTAACTGAATACTATCTCCTTCAAGTAGCTGACAATCCAACAGTAGAAAGTCAAAATAGTCCTTTCCTTTAGTCATCGCCAGTAATGCGTTTTCAACAGAGTCCACAGCAGTGGCACCCCAGCCAAGATCGTGCAGTATTGATTGAAAAATCCTACTCACGGGAGCATCATCGCCAACAATCAACGCGTTCTGATTGAACGAAATGGACAGTGAATTGTCGTTAGGCTTGCTCACTGCCAATATTAATTCAAAGGAAAAAACACTGCCCACGCCAACTTCACTCTTGAGTTGTAATGTTCCGCCCATTAGTTGCACTAAGTTACGACAGATGCTCAGTCCCAATCCCGTGCCACCATAAAGGCGACTGGTTGAATTATCGGCTTGAATGAACGGATGAAAAATGCTCTCCTGCTTCTCTAGCGCAATACCGATACCTGTGTCCTGCACTGAGAAGTGAAGATGAATATGCTCGCCTGTTGATACTGAGTCGATAACGCGAACTTCAACGATTATTTCGCCTTTTTCAGTAAACTTGACGGCGTTGCTAATCAGATTAAGCAACACCTGCTCCAAGCGAACTGAGTCTCCAATCAGATAATCAAGATTTTTTGGCAGAGGTAAAATCTGTGCATTAATAGGTTTTTTAGCAACCAGAGTACTCATAATATTAGCCACATTATTTAACAACTCAGGCAAGCAAAAAGTCACGGATTCTATTTCTAAAAGATTTGCCTCAATTTTTGAAAAATCCAGACACTCATTAATGATACCGAGCAGAGAACGCCCAGCACCATCGATTTTCCTAACCATGTCGCGCACATTGGGGTTCAGCTCCTCTTTTTGTAGCAAATAAGCCAAGCCAATAATGGCATTCATCGGGGTTCTTATCTCATGAGTCATATTAGCCAAAAAATTCGTTTTAGCCATGTTAGCCTGTTTAGCGACTTCCATTGCTAAGTTTAGTTCAGCGGTACGAATGTCTACCTGTTGTTCTAATGAGGCGTTAAGTGTTTGTAACTCAGTAGTGCGTCGTTCATCGAGTTGCTTAATTTTTTGAGCGGCGGTTTTGATAGTAGTAATGTCTTGATTGACCCCCACTATTTGTATTGGCGTACCTGTTGCATCCCGTTCAAGTATCGCCGCTGCGCGAATATAACGAATTTTTCCATTATCAAGCACAATGCGGAATTCTGTATCGTATGAACTCTTACCAGCAATAGCGTCCATGAGTAAAGACTCAGTCTGTTCTCTATCGTCAGCATGAATGCGTGTCCAGAAGAAGTTGTATAACTGGGTTTCTTTCAGATTTTCAGGGGCATCAAACAGCTTGAACATTTGTTCGTCCCATAAGAGTGTATTGTCAGTCAAATGCAACTCCCAAATCCCCACATTCAAAGAAGTAATCGCCATTTTCATCCGTGCCAGTGTGGTTTGAACCTCGGTTTCAAGGTTTTTGCGAGTTCTAATATCGGTAATGGTTGTTAACGTGAAGTGGTCGGTGGCACTCTGAATCGGACTTAACTGAATTTCGACGGGGACTTCATTACCATCCTTACGCAACACAGACAAGTTTTGTTCGCCAGACCACAGCGGGAGATCCATTAATGGTGTGTCAAAATTCTGATTGGCTATGAAATACTGTCGTCGATAGTGATTTGGCATCAAAAAACTGATGTTTTGACCTAACAATTCCGACTTTGTATAACCAAATAAGTCAACTGCCTTTTGATTCAACAAGGTTATTATGTTTTCATGGTTGACCGTGACGATGGCATCGGGAATGGCTTCGATGGTTAATCGAAACAGATCTTCACTGCGTTTTTGCTCGGTAATATCGACGAGAGTATTTGCGACACCGATGATAGTACCCTTGTTGTCGTAAATCAGTGAGTACGACACCGCAATATCAATGATTTGCCCCGTTCGCGTTTTGCGAATCGTATTGCTACGAGCAATAAACTCTCCACGCCTCATTTTACGCAAAAAAGGCTCGACTTCTGGGAGAAATTCATCGGGAGTAATCAAGTCATAGACTTTTTTTCCGATGGCTTCCGTAGGCGAGTAATCAAACAGCCTGTCGGCGGCTTTGTTCCAACTGGTAATAACGCCTTCCAAATCAAAGCTGATAATGGCATCATTGGCACTTTCAACAATTGCCGCGAGTCGCGATTGTTCGATTAAATCCCTCTCTTTGCGATGGCGATAAGTCAAATACAAGTAAACGAACACCGATACAATCAACGTGACAAAGCTAATAAAACTGGCTATCCACAGTGGCGATAATTGCGGGTAATATTGATAGAATTGCGGCAGGGGGCGTAAGTTAAACTGCCACTGCCGCCCAAAGATAACGCGAGTAATTTCAGTGGTGTTCTTCGCGTTAGCCGTTTCCCAAAATGTGTCACCTGAGTAAAATACCTTTGCCTGTTTATCAAGAGTCACGTCGGCGACTTGAAAAGCAATTTGTTCATTAGCAATGTCGCTGTGTAGCACATCATCAATCACAATCGGGGCGTAAGCCCAACCAAAAGTCGCGGCTTCACGCCGCTCTGCGTTATCAAGCGGCATCGTTAAATGATACACAGGCAACAGAATCAAAAATGACCGCAATGATAATCCAGAGGCTTGCACCAGCGTAATAGGCGCGGTTATTATTGTCATACCATTTCGCATTGCCTGTATCGCCGCAGTGCGCCGTACTTCTTCAGAGGCAATATCTAAGCCGATAGCCGCTAGATTACGACTAAGTGGTTCAACGTACTGAATAATATAGTGATCGCCCTCATGAGGGGAGAAATCCTTAATAGCAAAATTGGGCATCGTATCTTTACGCGCTTTGGTCAGAAAATTTTCCTCGTCTGCCCGCGCCACCTTCCGAATAAATCCAAAACCCAGCGCACCGCTATATTCAATATCTAAATTTCGTGACATGGCATAGGTCTGGAACGCTTTGCGGGTAATACTGTTATCACCATGCGACACAATTAGTCCGCGTATACCCAGTAGTGCATGGTTATAGGTGTTGATATGGGCAATAATAGAATCAACTAATATTTTTGCTTCCTTACCAAACAGTTGCTGTAACTCCTTTTGGTTATTTATGCGTTGTTGCTGTGCGACCAAATAGGCAGTTAGCACACCCACCATAAATAACGCCACCGCAATTTTCAGCGGACGGTTCACAAAAAGTGCTTTGAGATATTGAGGCATAAAATAAAATACATTATACTCTGGCGTTGGTTTATCAAACGCCTAATGTTACGCACTCCTGAACAAAAAGTGTATTATTTTCGCCATGAAAACAAAGCACCCCGAAGCTCTACACAGAGTATTTAATGGAGAAGTTAAATCGACTGTTCGACAAGCTCACAGCTCAAGACGAACGGTTAAGTCTTTTTATCATTTTGTTAAAAGACTTTTGAGCGATGACTTATAGATTGTTTTCATGTAATTATGTTAACTCACTAATGCTTGCAAAGGCGCGGTATAAGGTAATGCAAAGGCATTCGCTACTGCTTCATAAGTGATTAAACCACGATGAGTATTAAGACCCTGTTGTAAGGTTGGGTGCTTGCGTACTGCGTCTAACCCATTATCTGCTAACAGTAAAGTGTATAACGCAGTTTCATTATTCAGCGCGAAAGTGCTAGTACGCGGTACTGCACCTGGCATATTGGCGACACAATAATGCACGATACCATCGATAGTGTAGGTGGGATTGCTATGAGTGGTTGGGTGCGTGGTTTCTATACAACCGCCTTGATCGACAGCGACATCAACAATCACCGCTCCTTGTCGCATACTCGGCAACATAGCGCGGGTAATTAAACACGGAGCGCGACCGCCAGTAATTAACACAGCACCGATAACTAAATCAGCTTGAGCAATCGCTTCTTCGATGGTGTATTCACTGCTGCTGCGGGTTTGTAATTGTCCACGATAAATATCATCCAAGTATTTCAAGCGTTCATGACTAACATCCAACACGGTGACTTGCGCCCCTAAACCAACCGCGATACGCGCTGCATTGGTGCCAACAATACCGCCGCCTAAAATGACGACATTAGCAGGGGCAACGCCTGGAACACCACTGATTAATACCCCGCGTCCACCATTATTTTTTTGTAGATAATTGGCACCGACTTGTGTTGCCATACGTCCTGCCACTTCGCTCATCGGTATCAACAAAGGCAGTTGCCCGTTGCTCGTTTGTACGGTTTCGTAAGCAATACCTGTTGTTCCCGCTGTTAATAACGCATCGGTCAAAGGCTGATTTGAAGCAAGATGCAAATAGGTAAATAGGATTAAATCGTCACGCAAATAACCATATTCTGAGGCAATCGGCTCTTTGACTTTAACGACTAATTCCGCTGACCATGCCTCTTCTGCGGAATCCACAATGTTCGCACCCACGGCTTGATATTCGGTATCTAAAATTGAGCTACCAAGTCCCGCGCCGCTTTGTACACGGACAGTATGTCCGCGTCGCACTAAAGAGCTGACAACGCCTGCTGTCATGCCAACACGACTTTCATTATCTTTAATTTCTTTGGGTAGTCCGATTAGCATAGTCTTTTACCTAATTTTTAATTAACCTGAATTTTACATCAATTGTAGGGCGGACAAGCTTTTTGCACACTATTTACTTACTAAGCAAACTCTTTAGCGGCAATCAATAATTCTTCAATGAAATGTTGGCTAAATAAAGGCAGATAATTATGTTTTAAATAGGCGATTTTGGTGCTGGAACTGGGTATAAGGTGTCCTAACTTATGAATAATTAAGTCTGCATCTATCACCGCATCGTAAGCAATATCAGCTATCAAACCTACCCCTAAGCCTAAACGCACATAAGTTTTTATCACATCAGAATCGGCTGCTGCCAGCACAATATCCAGCTCTAAGCCCTTGGCTTTAAAAGCTTTATCAATCGTTGAGCGCCCTGTAAAACCAAAGTTATAAGTGAGAATGGGATAAGAGGCTAAGCGTTCCAGTGTTATGTCGCCATCACTCAACGGGTGATTATGTGGCACAACAATAGCGTGATGCCAGTCGTAACATTTTTCCAGCACCAAATCGGTTTCTTGATCGACTCTTTCCGTACAAATCGCAATATCAGCTTTACGCGTATGCAGTTGGTCTATCAATTGTTCAGGCGAGGCTTGCACCATGTAAATATTGACGTTGGGGTATTTTTTACGAAACCGTTGGATTGCCATTGGTAAAAAATATTTCGCCTGCGTGTGCGTGGTGGCAATGTGTAACGTGCCTTTATCGCTATCAAGAAAATCCGCCGCAATGGTGGTGATATTGTTTTTGGCTTGGTTGATAATGGTGACTTCTTCCATGATGCGCTTGCCTAATGGTGTCAATCCTGACAATTTTTTGCCTAGTCGTTCAAATAACGGCGAACCCAGTTCTTCTTCAAACAGTTGTAACTGCCGACTGACAGCCGACTGCACAATGTGCATTTTGTCGGCGGCTTTAGTCATATTTAACTGGGTTTCTTGTAGGACGCGTAGCAGTTCTATTTGGCTTAAGTTCATGATTATTTCCTTGTTTCCTTGCGTCGTGTAGAACGAACGTCTCTTTCCCACGCGTAGCGTGCGAACTAGGTAATTTTATGCTGCATCAAACCAATGCGCGTGCCGTATACGACACTCCACTTTATCACCTTTGCTCAGTTGCAATCGTTTAAACTGCTCATTGGGCATTTCCGCATACAGTGTTTCAGGCGACCCCCCATTCGCGCCTTGTTTCGCCAATTCAATCCGAATTAACGCGCCTAAATGTTGCCAATCTTTCAGTGTTGCGGTTGCCGCATTGTCACTGCTTGATTTGGTGATTTCCAGATCATGCGGACGAATATGCACAAAATTAGCTGTTTCGGGGGCAATCACTAGCCCTGATAATTGCAGCCAATCGGTATGGTGCTTTTCCAAAGTAATCACATTGGTATCCCCGATAAACCGCGACACAAATTCATTGGCTGGATTATCGTAAATCTCGCTGGGTGAGCCTTGTTGCTCCAGATTGCCGTGATTAAACACCACTACCCGACTCGCCACTTCCATTGCTTCCTCTTGGTCGTGAGTCACAAAAATACTGGTGACGTTTAAATTTTCATGCAAATGCCGTAACCATTGACGTAAATCTTTACGCACACTGGCATCCAACGCGCCGAAGGGTTCATCTAACAATAATACTTCAGGCTCAACCGCTAAGGCTCTTGCTAAAGCAATGCGCTGACGTTGTCCACCTGACAGTTGGTCAGGATAACGATCATGTAGCCAATCCAACTGCACTAACTCCAACAGTGCGTGAACTTTCTTTTTAATTTCAGTTTCGTTAGGACGTTGTTTACGCGGTTTCACCCGCAGACCAAAAGCGATATTTTCAAATACCGTCATGTGGCGAAATAGCGCGTAATGTTGAAATACAAAACCAATGCCGCGCTCACGAATATCTTTGTGGGTTTTATCTTCCCCTTGCAATAAAACCTGTCCACTATCGGGACGTTCTAAGCCTGCAATAATGCGCAGTAATGTGGTCTTACCACATCCTGATGGCCCTAATAAAGCCACTAATTCGCCTTCGGGAATTTCTAGGTTAATGTTGTTCAGCGCGGCGAAATTACCGAATCGCTTGGATATATTTTTTAGGATAATGCTCATAAAAATCTCTTTGTTAAGTACGTTGTTGCTTCCATTCCAGAAAACTTTTTAACACCAATGTCACCACCGCCAATACCGTCAATAACGACGCAGCGGCAAATGCACCGACCGCGTTGTATTCGTTATAAGTATTTTCAACGTGTAGCGGCAGCGTGTTAGTCAATCCTTGAATATGCCCAGACACCACCGACACCGCGCCGAATTCCCCCATTGCACGGGCATTACACAACACCACGCCATACAACAATCCCCATTTAATATTCGGTAACGTGACGCGCCAAAACATTGTCCAACCGTTCGCGCCTAACGATAACGCAGCTTCTTCCTCTTCACTGCCCATTTCCTGCATTAAGGGAATCAACTCACGCGCCACAAACGGGCAGGTAATAAACAGCGTTGCCAACACAATCCCCGTCGTGGCAAAAATGATTTTGATGTTATGGTCTTGTAACCATTCGCCAAACCAACCTTGTGCGCCAAACAACAATACAAAAATCAAACCAGCGGTGACGGGTGATACTGAAAACGGTAAATCAATCAAGGTGGTCAATAAACTTTTGCCACGAAACTCAAACCGCGCAATTGCCCACGCTGACGCAACACCAAACACCGTGGTCAACGGCACGCAGATAAATGCGACTAATAAAGTCAGGCGAATAGCGGCAAGTGCGTTGGGGTCTGAAAGTTCAGTCGCATATTTTTGCCAGCCTTTGGCAAAGGCTTCAATAAAAATAGTCACTAGAGGTAACAGTAAAAATAGGCCGATGGTCGCTAAACTCACCGCGATTAAGCCATAACGTACCCACACGGGATCATTAATAGCGATTTTTGTTAGTTTGTGTGTGTTCATAAGTTACGTTAGGGTGTAATAGTGACGACAGGTGCAAGCGTTTCAAAAGTGCGGCGGCGTAATAACATCTGCACTATATTAATAGCGAGTAACAATGCAAACGACACCAGCAACATAGTCAATGCTAACGCAGTTGCACCCGCATAATCGTATTGTTCCAGTTTGGTGATAATCAACAGCGGTACAATTTCTGAAACGTAAGGCATATTACCCGCAATAAAAATCACCGAACCGTACTCACCGACACCGCGTGCAAATGCCATTGCAAAGCCTGTTAACGCTGCTGGAAATACATTGGGAAAAATAATGCGCTGAAAAATCTGCCAGCGGGATGCACCCATTGAAGAGGCGGCTTCTTCCATGCTGGTATCAATTTCTTGCAATACAGGTTCGATGGTGCGGACGACGAATGGCAAACCGATAAAAATCAGCGCGATAACAATCCCAGCAGGGGTGAACGCCACTTTAAAACCCAGCTCTGTGAGCGGCTTACCCAGTAAACCATTAGGTGCATACAACGAAGCCAACACAATCCCAGCCACAGCTGTTGGCAACGCAAACGGCAAATCAATAATGGCATCGAAAAAGCGTTTAGCAGGAATCGTATAGCGCACCAACGTCCACGCAATCACAAAACCCAACACTAACGCAATCGCCGCAGCCAGTAACGCAGCCAAAAAACTGACTTTAAACGCCGCCTGTACCCGCTCATTGCTGATGATATTGATATAACCCTGCCAAGTCAGTAACGAATCGGGAGCTAAGGTTTTAAACAGCAAGGTGCTGAGTGGAATTAACACCACTAAACCTAAGTACAGCAAGGTAAAGCCTAATGCGGGTTTAAACGCGGGTAAGATGTTGGTTTTGTTCACCATTAATATCCTTTAAAGTCAAGTGCCAATTATGCACTTCTTTGTTAAATTCAATGGTAACATGG
Source organism: Methylococcales bacterium (assembly GCA_037133675.1). Taxonomy (GTDB): domain Bacteria; phylum Pseudomonadota; class Gammaproteobacteria; order Methylococcales; family Methylomonadaceae; genus UBA4132. Next base: position 32,740 of record JBAXNR010000012.1, on the reverse strand, counting down.
ATGCGTTTTTCAGGTGAAACGATGATATTCGATAGCAATATCTAATAATTAGATATATGTGGCGTGAATTCATGCGTGGTTTTTTCGTTCCCGCGCAGCGCGTTACTGCCCACTATAGTTTCTATAAAGAATAACAGCCCCATCACTTTTAATAAATCAACACTATGACGGAAACTTCATTAATTAGTAAAATCAGTGCTGAAACCTGCGTATTTTCTCGTCTCGACAGTGCATTTGCACGGTTTTTAAAAGAACGCACCGCTCTTGAAAGCACACAAAAATTGGCATTTGAAACCATTGTGTTAACGTTGTCCTATCAACATAATCAAGGTCATAGCTGTATTCTTTTGGATGAGGAGGACAAGGCATTAGTATTAGCATCGGGCTTAGCCGCTTGTAGTCCTGCCGAAGATTCGACTCTGTTGCCATTGGTGCTGGAGCAAAACCGTTTATATTTACAGCGTTATTGGCATTATGAAAACCGTTTAACCCTGCAAATCAAAGCCATTGCTACTCATCATCATATTGTTGATAACGTGGATACTTTATTGGATACTTATTTTGGCAAACAAACTGCTGAAATAGACTGGCAACGTGAAGCCGCTCGCATGGCAGTTCAGCAAAGTTTTAGCATTATCACAGGCGGCCCTGGTACAGGTAAAACCACCACAGTGGTTAAAATTCTTGCGGTGTTGCAAGAGTTAGCTCAAGAATCATTGCATATCGCCTTAGCCGCACCTACGGGTAAAGCAGCAATGCGGCTGCAAGAATCGATTGGCTTTAATAAAACCAAGTTAAATTGTTCAGAAGAAATAAAAGCGCGACTTCCAGAAAATGTCAGCACATTGCATAGATTGCTGGGTGCAAAATTGGCATCCCCTTATTTTCGTCATCATGCCGATAATCCGCTGATTTATGATGTAGTGGTGGTCGATGAGGCTTCAATGGTGGACTTGGCGTTAATGAGTAAATTACTCGATGCCTTAAAACCGTCGGCACGATTAATTTTATTGGGCGATAAAGATCAATTAGCGTCAGTAGAATCGGGGGCGGTGTTGGCAGATTTAACCCAAGCCTTGCCAACACATACGGTGGAATTACAAACTGCACATCGTTTTGATGACAATATTAAACAGTTAGCTGTCGCGGTGAATCAGCAAGATGCGGAACTGGCTTGGCAGTTACTCAACTCGAATAATGAAAATATCTGCTTGCTGGAAAGCGATTTGATTACCTACATCGCTGGACAACAAGTGGATTATTTGCGCTTAATTCAACAGAACAAGCCGTTTACTGATATTTATCAGGCGTTTAATCGGTTTCAAGTGTTGTGTTCTAATCGAGAAGGCAAAAATAGCGTTGCCGATATTAATGACCGCGTTGTCCAAAAACTAGCCCAACAAGGACGGATTCAAGTCGCGGGGCTATGGTATGTCGGTCGTCCTGTGTTGGTGACGCAAAATAATCCAGCCTTGCATTTATACAACGGTGATATTGGGCTTTGTTTGCCTGATAAAAGCCAAAACAGTCGGTTAATGGTATTTTTTCAACGTCCAGATGGTAGTGTGAAAAGTTATTTACCCAGCCGACTTGCTCAATGTGAAACGGTATTTGCCATGACTATACACAAAAGCCAAGGCTCTGAATTTGAGGAGGTGTTAATCGTGTTACCCGATAACATTAATCCTGTGTTGACCAAAGAGTTGCTGTACACCGCCATTACCCGCGCTAAAAAAACTGTTAAGCTGGTGGCGGATAAAATCGTTTTTATTACCTGTATTGAACAAAAAGTAGCGCGGGTGACGGGCTTGGTGGACAAATTTTAACTAAAAGGCTTTCTAAAATAAGTACAATACAGGCAATAAGTTCAGACATAAAACAGCAATCTAGGTAAAATGTGATTTCCACTATCAAAAAATTTCTATAAAAATAATGTGTCTTTTGCAATTACCTAATTTTCAATGAAAGTTAAGAATTATTCTGTACTGTTTTTATTAAGTTCACTGCTCGTTATTAATGATATTGCAACAGCGGAAAACAGCCAGTCTTCTTGGTCTTTCAAAGACTTTGGTACATTAGCGGCGACGCAATCAAATCGATTTTTTCAACAATGGCAACAACCAGCAGGTGATATTATACCTAACGCTGTTAATGTAATGTCTGTCGGCATTTAATATGATAAAAAAAATCTTTACCGCTATTTTTCTATTTTTGTTTGCAACGGCTACGCAAGCAGAAATTGTTGTGATAGGGAATTTAAAAAATAATTTGCAATCGCTTAATTCCATTCAAGTAGAAAATATTTTTATGGGGCGATCTCGCTCACTGCCTAATGGTCGAGTCGCGCTACCTGTTGATCAATCAACATTGCGATCTGAATTTTATCAAAAACTGGTTTCAAGACCCGTTGAACAAATTAACGCCTATTGGGCTAGGATTATGTTCACAGGGCAAGTCTCCCCGCCCACACTATTGACCGATGACAACGCGGTGCTAACAATCGTCAACGAGAATAGAGATGCTATTGGCTATATCGATAGAAAAAATCTCGATAACCGTGTTCGTATTTTATTAATATTAAATTAACTCATGAAAGTATTTATCGGTAAAAGTCTCTATTTCAAAATCGTTAGTTATGTTTTTTTAGCGGCTATTATTTTTATCAGTATTGCCACCTTTGTTTTTTTTCGTATAGAAATTGATCGTGCTAATGACAAAGCGCGTACCATGATCAATCAATTAATCGATACTATTGAAACAACTGCACAAATTGCCGTTTATGCCAATAACTCGCAAATTGCTAACGACGTATTAGAAGGGCTGTTGCGTAATGACGTAGTTCACAAAGTTGTTATTACGGGCGATAAAGGCTTCACCCTAGAAAAAAAGAAAGACGAACAAGTCCAAGAGCAAAAAGAAATTATCCGTGAGCTACTGTCACCTTTTGGCGATAAAAAATCTATCGGACAATTGAGCATTATGCCAAATGCTGATTTTAGTTTAAAAGAAGCACGATACAGCGCATTCAGCAACGCACTGAACGCGTTCATTTTGACCGTATTGACACTGTTATTTATGTTTGCAGTCATACGTTCGCTGTTTTATGAACCTTTATTACGCATTTCTAACACATTACTCAGCATCAGCGCGGGTGAACAAGAGCGTATCGAGCCATTGGAAAATAATAAAAATGATGAATTGGGTCGATTGGTTGTCAGTATCAACAAAATTTTGGATTTGCTAAACACCAAGCTTTCCACTCAACAAGTGCTACGCAAACGAGTTGAAGCTGCTGAAAAAAAGCTGCGTAATATTTTTGTATCAACCAGTGCAGGTTTGTTTTTGTTGGATAAAGAGGGTCATGTTTTAACTTGTACCCCCACATTGCTTAAAATTCTCGGTTTTCAGGATGCGAGCTTGGTGTCGATTAATGGGCAGCATTTTGCAACGCTTTTTTTTAAAGAGCCGACACAATTTCAGCAAATGATGCAAAACGCATTAGAACTGGAGCAACTAGAGTCGCAAGATTTAATGTTACATGATGGTATTGGAATCAGTCCATTATGGGCGCATTGTTTACTGTCTAAGATTGTCGATGCAGCGGGTGTTATTCGTTTTGAAGGCGTTATCTTTGATATTAGCAAGCGAGTTGCTACCGAAAAAGCCATCCGTTATGAAGCCAATCATGATGCGTTAACGGGGCTATTACGCCGTAATGCCGCCGAGTTGCAATTAAGAAAACATCTAGCATCCGAAAGCAGCGCGGCTACCATCGTGTTGTTACTGGATTTAGACGGTTTTAAGAAAGCAAATGACACTTATGGGCATGATGTAGGAGATGTTGTTTTAGTTCAAACAGCCCGACGTTTAGAGGCGTGTGTGCGTCACAATGATATTGTTTGTCGTTTGGGGGGAGATGAATTTTTAATCATCCTATTTAATTGTTCAGCGATTAAAATAGGATTTGGCATTGCCGAAAAAATCATTTCATCTATAAAAAAGCCTATTGAAATTAACCACCGCGTGAAGGTTAACATAGGTGTTAGTATTGGCATCGCCTTATTTCCAGTACATGGCGACAACGTGGAAAAACTGTTAAAGTCCGCTGATGAAGCTATGTACGAAGTTAAACGGAATGGGAAAAATGGCTATGGTATAAAAGGGAAAAGCGGTTCAATCTCAGTGAACCGCCCCTCTGCCTAAAGACTCAGTAATTGCGTTGTACTGAGAACTTTGCCAATAATATTAATGCAGCTTTGTATTCAGACTCAGGTAACACACTGAGTGCGTCTATCGCTTTTTGTGCGCATTCATCTGCACATTTTTCAGTATAAGCAATCGCCTTAGTACGTTGCACTACCGCATAAACCTCATTGAAGACCTCGCGTTTACCATTCTTGATAGCATCAATGATGATGGCAGCTTCTTCTTTTGTACCGTGTTCAATCGCATAAATTAACGGTAAGGTAGGTTTGCCTTCCGCTAAATCATCACCTAAATTTTTGCCTAATTCCTCTTTAGTCGCCTTATAATCCAGTGCATCATCAATTAATTGAAACGCAATGCCCAACTGTTGACCATATTGCGCTAATTTTTCTTCTACCTCGGCAGTGGTATCGGCAAGTACCGCACCTAAACGGGTAGCTGCACTGAATAAAATAGCTGTTTTTCGCGCAATCACTTCCAGATATTTAGCCTCAGTCGTTTCAGGATTATTACAATTCAATAGTTGCAATACTTCACCTTCCGCAATCGCCGTGGTAGTTTTGGATAAAATTTCCATCACCCGCAATTTACCTGTGCGCACCATCATTTCAAACGCGCTGGAATATAAATAATCGCCGACCAATACACTAGCAGCATTACCCCAAACGGCATTAGCTGATTCCTTGCCGCGTCTTAAATCAGATTCATCCACGACATCATCATGCAATAAAGTTGCAGTATGAATAAATTCAATCACCGCTGCTAGTATCAGATGATTATCGTTGACCCCACCTAATGCCTTAGCTGCCAGCAATAACAACATAGGACGCAAGCGTTTACCGCCATTACCGACAATATAATGCCCCATTTGATTAATGAGGATTACATCCGAACTTAGCTCATTAATAATGAGCTGATCAACCGCCTTAGCCTCAGTTGCAGTTAAATTCTTAATTGAATCAAAGTCAATCGGAGAGAGTTTTTGTGATGTCATTAGTTGAGCTATAAAGTAAGTTTTGAATGTTTCATAAGAAACGCAAATTAATCCCGCCATTATAGCTCATTGAAAAGCTAACTGACCATGCTATTCCAAGACACTTGCAGGGCAATCGCGCTTAAAAACACTTGAGAATAAAACCTGATTGAGGTAATAAGGCAAGTATTTTGAGCCAATGACAGAAAAACCAACACCCTCACATCCAACACTTTTCAAGTGTCATCGGATTAAAGTAATGGGCATCCAGTGATATTTTTTGATTGTCCAAGCCACTGTCCTTTAATAACTTGCGTACTTGTTTTTCACCAGTGTCCAGTGTAATGCTTTACCATCGATCGCTATCCATTTTTTGGATTCATTGCAGTACATTCGAACACCAAAACAGCGTTCGATACATTCATTTAATGCCAGACAATTCAATCCGTTAAGCAAACGAGAGACAGATGTGTACGCGAGATTGGCTTAACTTTTTTTACCGTGATTTTTATGAGAAAACCGTGCCATCCCCGCTCTAAAGAGACGGGGGGCTTTCTGGTTAAATAGCACTTAACCAAACGGATGCTCTAAAATGATAGTTTCTTTTCTATCTGAACCCGTAGACACAATAGTAATTTTAACCCCTACCAATTCTTCCAAGCGTTGAATGTAAGCTTTGGCGGTGTCGGGTAGCGCGTTAAAATCAGTCACGCCTTCGGTTGTGCCGTCTGCCCAGCCTGTCATGTATTCGATAACAGGTTGGCATTGTTCATATTGATCTGCGCCTAGGGGGGCTGTTTCGGTGATTACGCCATTTAGATTATAAGCCGTACAAATACCGATTTTTTCTAAACCGTCTAATACATCCAGCTTGGTTAAGCAAATACCGCTTAAGCTGTTGAGCTTTGCCGATTTACGCATGGCAACTGCATCAAACCAACCACAGCGGCGTTTGCGTCCTGTGGTCGCGCCAAATTCATATCCTTTTGTGCCTAGATGATTGCCGTTATCATCGAACAATTCCGATGGGAAAGGACCGTTGCCAACACGGGTGGAGTACGCTTTAGTAATACCCAGCACATAATTTAAATCCAAAGGTCCAATACCGCTACCTGTTGCCGCGCCTCCTGCGGTGGTGCTAGAGGAAGTCACATAAGGAAATGTACCATGATCTATGTCTAATAACGCACCCTGCGCACCTTCAAATAATAAGTTATTACCCGCCGCTTGACGTTTATATAAGACTTCGCTGACATCGGTGAGCATGGGTTTGAGTTGCTCACCCAGACGTAGTGCTTCGGCTAAGGTTTGTTCATAATCAACGGCTTCTGTGTGGTAGTAATTCACCAGCATGAAGTTGTGATAATCCAACAGTTCTTTGAGTTTTTCAGCAAAAGTTTCACTGTTGAGTAAGTCGCCAGCGCGTAAACCTCTGCGTCCTGCTTTGTCTTCATAGGCAGGTCCTATGCCGCGTCCTGTTGTACCGATAGCTTTACCGCCGCGTGCTTTTTCGCGGGCTTGGTCGATGGCAACATGAACAGGTAAAATCAGGGTGCAGGCTTCGCTGATTAATAAACGGTTTTTAATGACAACGCCAGCGGCTTCTAACACGGCAATTTCTTCAAATAAGGCGTTCAGTGATAACACTACGCCGTTGCCTATCATGCACTGTACACCCTCATGCAGAATGCCTGATGGAATAAGGTGCAGAACGGTTTTTTTGCCGTCGATAACCAGTGTATGCCCTGCGTTATGTCCGCCCTGAAAACGAATAACTGCGTGTGCTTGTTCCGTCAGTAAATCGACTAATTTACCTTTACCTTCGTCACCCCATTGAGTGCCAATGATTACGACATTTTTTCCCATAATTATTCCAGCTTTATAAGGGTCTAACGACCCATTGTTGATTAACGAATTCTAAAACAGCCGTGCAACTTAAGTCTTCGGCTGAGCCTATTTGATTGGGTAGTTGTTGGACAACGGCTTGGTTGTCAGCGCGTAAGGCTCTGATTTTTTCAGTCAACGCAGCATCATCTGTACACGGCGCAAATATCAATTGACGTGCTGGCTTGATACAGGTTTTTTTACTGAGTGATGCGAGTAGTTTTAAATCCGCACTAAAACCTGTCGCAGGACGAGCACGACCAAATACGCTACCAATGTTGTCATAGCGACCACCTCTGGCGATTTCTCTACCGATAGTGGGTATAAAGGCAGCAAATATGATACCTGTATGGTAGTGATAACCGCGTAATTCGGCTAAATCAAAACTAATGGGCAAAGACGGAAACCGTATTGTTAGCACATCGGCAATAGCAGTTAAATCCGCTAGAGCTTGTTGAACTTCTTCATTAGCATGAGCAAATATTATCTGAGCTTTATTAAGAATTTCACGTCCGCCATTTAGTTCTGGCAGTTTTAAAAACAGTGTTTTGAGTTCATCAGCTATGATGTAACTATCCATGAGTTCAGCTAATTCTGGTCTCGCTTTGCGTTGCAACACGGCAAATAATTCACTTTCTTGCGCACAACTGAGCTGAGCTTGCTTGGCTAAGGCGCGGTAAAGTCCGACATGACCTAAATCTAAATGCACATTGAGCAAGCCTGTGATTGCCAGTGTTTCCAGCATCAGACGTATAACTTCAATATCACTTTCTTTACCAGCATGACCATAAAGTTCTGCGCCGATTTGCATGGGGCTACGGGTTTTTTCTAAGGGGTCGCCGCGTGTGTGTAAAATCGTACCGACATAACACAAGCGTGTTGGCCAATCGTGTTTTAAATGGTGAGCATCGATACGCGCCACTTGTGGAGTCATATCGGCGCGAATACCCAGCATTTGACCGCTAAGTTGATCGGTGAATTTGAAGGTTTGTAAGTCTAAATCGTGACCAGAACCTATCAGCAAGGAATGCAGAAAATCAATAAAAGGCGGAATAACCAGTTCATAACCCCAGCAGGTAAATAGCTCTAAAAGTTGGGTGCGTAAGTTTTCCAGATGTTTGGCTTCTTCGGGTAAGGTTTCTTCAATTCCATCGGGTAATAGCCAAGAGTCTTTTGCTTGCATATTTTGTAATGTCCACTCAAACAAAACGCCCCACCTAGGCGGAGCGTTTTTATGTATTAAATATAGCTTGGGTTGCGCTAACGCAGGCTACTTTTGTTTATTAAAATACTGAAAGAAATCAGAGTTAGGGTCAACGACCATCACGCTGGATTTAGAAAAAGTCTTTTTATAAGCATTTAAACTGCGATAAAAGGTGAAAAATTCAGTATCCGCGCCGTAAGCGGTACTATAAATATCGGCTGATTTAGCATCACCTTCACCTTTCAAAGTTTCAGCTTCACTAAACGCATTCGCCAATAAAACCACGCGGTCTTTGTCTGCTTCGGCACGTTTCTTTTCTGCGGCTTCCGAACCCTCAGAACGGAATTTACGCGCAGCACTTTCGCGCTCTGCTTCCATTCTTTTAAACACCGACTCACTAACCCCTTCAGGCAAATCAATACGCATAACTTGCACATCAATAATTTCGATGCCTAACTCAGGTGCTTTCTCCTTAGAGTTTTCCATAAGTACGTCACGAATAGCACTACGGTCAGTTGACACCAGTTGCTTAATGTTGCGTTTGCTAAACTCACTACGAATCGCACTTTTAATAGTTTGATTCAAGCGTAAATTCGCTTGAGTAATGTCACCGCCCACCGCCGTATAAAAGACACCGACATTGTCGATACGCCACTTGACAAATAAATCAACCATGACATTTTTCTTTTCAGCCGTCAAAAACTGCTCTGGTTTTTCTGCCAGCGTTTGAATGCGAGCATCAAACTTTTTGATGTTGTTGAATAAAGGTATTTTAAAATGTAAACCCGCTTCATAATCAGATTTAACGATTTCGCCAAACTGAAACTTGATTGCTTTTTCCGTTTGAGAAACGGTAAACACAGACATCGTAACAACCAAAAATACTACGCCTAGCACTAACAATAATAATCTATTCTGCATCACTACGTCCTCTGGAATCACGTCCACGCGCTGTACTACGATCAAACGACGCGGATTTCTCTACCACTGACGGTTTAGGTAATAGTGGTTCTGCTACGCTTTGTGGACTATTGGTGCTAATAGGCGGTTGAACAGATGGTTGTTGTTGCATGATTTTATCTAGCGGCAAATAAAGCATATTATTAGCACCGTCTTTGACATTAACCATTACCGTATTGGTTTCAGAAAGCACTGACTCCATCGCTTCGATGTAAAGCCGTTTACGAGTAACATCGGGAGCTTTTTTGTATTCTGTGAGCAATTGCGAAAAACGACTGACTTCACCTTCAGCTTGGGCGATGACCTGTTCTTTATAACCTTCCGCTTCTTGTATCTTTCGTGCTGCCGCGCCGCGTGCTTTAGGAACAACATCGTTAGCGTAAGCTTGCGCCTCATTAATTAAACGCTCTTTGTCTTCACGCGCTTTGATGGCATCGACAAAAGCGTTTTGTACTTTTTCGGGTGGCTGAGCATCTTGAAGATTAACCCCAGTAACCAAAATACCCGAATGGTATGGCTTCATGATTTTCTGAATTTCAGTTTTAACGTCTTCTTCGATGATACTACGACCTTCGGTCAGCACATAATCCATAGTGTGCTTGCCAACAACACCCCGTTGCGCACTTTCGGTGACTTGTTTCAAGGTGGCGATTGGATTAGCAACATTAAAGAGAAATTCTTGGGCATTATCAATTTGATAACGAACGTTTAGACTGACATCAACAATATTTTCATCTTCAGTCAGCATTAACGCTTCTTTAGGAATAGAGCTAGCCGCTTGTTCAGTACCAGCAACACTGCGATAACCCACTTCGATAGAACGTTGTTGTTTGACATTAACAATATCAACCCGTTCGAAAGGTGTAGGTAAATGCCAATGCAAACCCGATTGGGTAATCACGGTAAATTTACCAAAGCGTGTTTCAACACCGTTATTACCTTCATCAACGACATAAATACCCGTTAATCCCCAGAGTACCACGCCGACACCCGCAAGAATTCCCAGTCCTTTCATTGAATTATCTGAAGAAAAATTGCCTGATGAATTATCATCACCTCCGTCACTGTTATTACCGCCACCGAAAAGCTTAGCTAATTTTTCTTGCAAGGAGCGAATTACCTCATCTAAATCAGGCGGTTTTTTATCATCGCCTCGACCACTCCACGGGTCTTTATCATCGCCGCTAGGTTCATTCCACGACATACATTACTCCAAGTTGTACTTAAGTTATTGATTTTTATCCCGTAGGATGATTTTACTATGAGTATGAAAGCACTTTCCAAGTGTTTATTCACACGAATGCGATATTCTATCGTAAATAATTAAATTCTCATTGTTTAACTGGGAAGTTAAGCTAAAAACTTTTTAACTTTACGCGATGTTCGACTTTTAAATTTGAACCAACACCTCAAATTGTAGAATTTTTTGATCTAAGCAAGCGTAAGAAACACACCGACAGAAACATTAAATTGTCAGGTTTAGTGTTGCTAACCAGACAAAATATCCAGTTTTGTCCTCTATTCAACAACACTTAATTTAATTCATAGCTATATCATTTCTTTAAATTCCTTACATTTAGTGCTAAATTGTAATCGTTAGTTTTTTGGGCATATCACTTGCTCATAAAGAGACTCCAACTAGTGCCACAATTCAGTCACAGTATTGCCCTGAGGATTTTCGCCATGAATGAAACTTTTTATGATGTGATGCGGCGGCAAGGCATAACTCGCCGCAGCTTTTTGAAGTTCTGTAGTTTAACAGCGGCTTCTTTGGGACTTGCGCCGAGTTTCGCCCCCAAAATAGCCTACGCAATGGAAACTAAACCGCGAATACCTGTGTTGTGGCTGCATGGTCTGGAATGCACCTGCTGTTCTGAGTCGTTTATACGCTCAGGTCATCCGCTGGCAAAAGATGTGATTTTGTCGATGTTATCGCTGGATTATGACGATACCATCATGGCATCGGCAGGGCATGAAGCCGAAGCGATTGTCACCGAAATTGTGGAAAAATATAAAGGCAATTACATACTGGCAGTGGAAGGCAACGCGCCGTTAGGCGAAGACGGTATGTATTGCATCATCGGTGGCAAACCGTTTGTTGAACAACTCCGTTATGCCGCTAAAAACTGCAAAGCTATTATTTCATGGGGTTCATGTGCGTCATGGGGTTGTGTACAAGCCGCAAAACCCAATCCAACCCGTGCCACACCGACGCATAAAATCCCCGATTTGGCTGATAAACCAATTGTTAAAGTGCCAGGTTGTCCTCCGATTGCAGAAGTGATGACTGCTGTTGTTGCGTATTTATTAACATTCGACAAATTGCCGACATTAGATGCGCAAGGTCGCCCGCAAATGTTTTACAGTCAACGCATACATGATAAATGCTATCGCCGTCCGCATTTTGACGCAGGACAGTTTGTCGAAGAATGGGATGATGAAGCGGCACGACAAGGGCATTGTTTATACAAAATGGGTTGCAAAGGCCCAACCACTTATAACGCCTGTTCAACTGTGCGCTGGAATGGCGGTTTGTCGTTTCCGATTCAATCAGGACACGGGTGTTTGGGCTGTTCAGAAGATGGTTTTTGGGATAAAGGCAGTTTTTACGACCGCGTGACCGATATTAACCAATTTGGTATCGAAGCCAATGCCGACAAAATCGGTGGCATTGCCGCTGGTTTAGTTACCGCTGGCGTTGCTGTTCATGCTGGACTCACTGCCCTTAAACGCGCTCAAGCACAAGGAGAACAAAAATGACCATGATACAAACCCCTAATGGCTTTCACTTAGACACCGCAGGTCGCCGCGTAGTCGTTGACCCTGTGACCCGTATCGAAGGACACATGAGATGCGAAGTCAACATTGATGAAAATAATATTATCCGCAATGCCGTCTCCAGCGGTACGATGTGGCGCGGTCTGGAAGTGATTTTAAAAGGACGTGATCCGCGTGATGCGTGGGCATTCGTACAACGGATTTGCGGGGTCTGCACAGGCACACACGCGCTGACTTCGATTCGTGCCGTAGAAGACGCGCTGAAAATCGACATTCCAGAAAATGCCAATTCCATCCGCAATATCATGCAACTGACCTTGCAGGTGCAGGATCATTTAGTGCATTTTTATCATTTACACGCGCTGGACTGGGTAAATCCAGTCAATGCACTGAAAGCTGACCCACGGGCGACTTCCGAATTACAACAAAAAATATCGCCGCATAATCCAAAATCGTCTCCTGGTTATTTTCGTGATGTGCAAACACGCATTAGAAAATTTGTTGAATCAGGACAGTTAGGGCCTTTCAAAAACGGTTATTGGACAAACCCTGCGTATTTATTGCCGCCCGAAGCCGATTTAATGGCAGTTACCCATTATCTGGAAGCTCTGGATTTTCAAAAAGACATCATGAAAATCCGCACCATTTTTGGCGGCAAAGATCCACATCCCAACTGGTTAGTCGGTGGCGTACCGTGTGCAATTAATGTTGACGGCGTGGGCGCGGTCGGTGCAATTAACATGGAACGCTTGAATTTAATTTCTTCGCTGATAGATCAAAGCATCACTTTTATAGACCAAGTTTATATCCCCGATTTATTGGCGATTGCTGGTTTTTATAAAGGCTGGTTATATGGCGGCGGTTTGTCGGGTACGAGTTTATTGTCTTACGGTGATATTCCTGACAAAGCCAACGATTATTCTGCCAGTAATTTACTCATGCCACGCGGCGCGATTATCAATGGCGATTTGAAAAAAGTGCATGAAGTCGATTTAACCGACCCCGAACAGATTCAGGAATTTGTACCGCATTCATGGTATGCCTATCCAAATGATTTAAAAGGTTTGCATCCATACAACGGCATCACCGACCCGCATTTCAAACTAGGCAATAACACCAAAGGCACAAAAACCAATATTCAGGAACTGGATGAAAACGCCAAATATTCATGGATTAAAGCCCCACGCTGGCGCGGTCATGCAATGGAAGTTGGGCCTTTAGCGCGTTATGTTATCGGTTATGCGCAAGGCAATAAAGAAATCACCGAACAAATTAACTTTGTCCTGAAAACCTTGGATGTACCAGTCACAGCCTTATTCTCAACCTTGGGACGCACAGCAGCGCGTGGTTTAGAAGCACAATGGGCAGCAGGCAAAATGCGTTATTTCATGGATAAATTAATGCTCAATATTAAAGCAGGTGATTTAGCAACCGCAAACGTCACCAAATGGCATCCAGACACTTGGCCATCTCATGTCAAAGGCGTGGGTTTCACCGAAGCACCACGCGGCGCATTAGGGCATTGGCTGGTGATTAAAGACACCAAAATTGAAAATTATCAATGTGTCGTACCCACAACATGGAACGGCTCACCGCGTGATGAAGCGGGTAATATCGGCGCGTTTGAAGCAGCGTTAATGAATACCAAAGTCGAACGCCCAGAAGAGCCTGTGGAAATTTTACGCACCCTGCACAGTTTTGACCCTTGTCTGGCTTGCTCTACCCATGTGATTAGTCCTGATGGGACGGAATTGACGCAAGTTAAGGTACGCTGATTGTAGGAGTCAAAAAATATGTTTTTTGACTCCAGTTTTTTACACTACATCCGAAACCAAAGTTTTGTAGCGGTAGCAAATGTTGCTAAGTAATGATAGCCTCTAGCTTCATTTGCTCTTTACAAGGAATATATGATGACAAAATCATTTGTACAAAAAAGAAATAACCCATTAACAGAAAATCAAGCATTATTTACTATACCTGTTATTGATTGTGCGAATACACTAACTGATTCAGGAGCAAAAATATATTTAAATTCATGCTTCAAACAAGCTATAGAATATTCTGAATTACAAAAACACGCATCTATTGAAACAAAGCCATTAATTCAATTCTATTCATTACTAAACCTTACAAAAGCGTATATTATAATTAAGAAGAATGATCAAAATATTACTTTGGATACCCTTGAAGGTTGTCCTCAAACAAACTCAATATTCAATTCTCATGGTGCTAGTTCTAAAGGTGCTGATGAAATTAAATTTGGGACAGGAGGAACATTTATTGAATTAGCAAAAGTTGAAAATTTTAGCAGTGCTAAAAAGGATTATTTTCTCAACGATTTATATAAGAAAATTCCAGATTTGAAAGAATATTTAAAAATATTCAATAATGAAGATATTGATTATCAAGCAGTACAATATATGAAAGATTATAATGTAGAAAAGGCGTTGGTGCATGAATAAAATACAAATAAATCAAAGGGTTATATTTATTGGATTGATGGTTTTTGATTAAAAACAGCCGTTTTTTACTAAAAACATCACAAATAAACGGCGTAACACATTGATTGAAAATGACTTTATTCATGCACCAACGCCTGTAGAAAATGGAATTCTCGATTGTAATCGTCTTTTTCATTGGTTGGTGATTGATAAAACATATTTTAATTCAAATTTATTAGGTTCTAATCTATATACCAATCAAGGAGAATATGACGATTCAATAATTTTTTCTAAAGTTAATACTGACGATAGATTAGATGAATTAATTTACAGTGATTGTAATGGTAACTTATTTATAAGTAAAACAAACGGTGAAATAACGGAACTGCTTTCTATATATTTGGTTTTTTTAAAATATTCATCTTTAGTTAGATATAACCCCAAAATTTGGAATGACAAAATTCGGTCAAAAGAAATAATAATTATTGAAAAATTTCTACATGATTTATTTATTAAATATTGGGCTATGTGCGTTAAAGACCTTTTACAACGAGATTTCATAATAGTGTAAATAAGTTCCGTAGGTTGGGTTAGCGATAGCGTAACCCAACACAATACCATGACTGCCAGTCCTTAAAGGACTGGCAGTCATTAAACAAACCCATCTGAGGAGTTGCGTATGAGCAGTCAACCCATTAACCCACCCGCAGCGGTGTACGTTTATGAACTTCCCGTGCGCCTGTGGCATTCCTTAAATGCCTTGGCTATCGTGATATTAGCGATTACAGGTTATTTAATCGCCAATCCATTGGCTTCGGTAGGCGGTGAAGCCTCCGATCATTTTGTCATGGGCTATATTCGCTTTGCCCATTTTGCCGCCGCTTATGTTTTGCTTATCTGTTTACTGGGTCGGCTTTATTGGGCAGTGGTGGGTAATGAACACGCACGGCAAATATTTTTTCCGTCTTTACTGTGCAAAAATTTCTGGTCTGGCGTTTGGCATGAAATCCTGTGGTACAGCTTTATCGACAAACAACCACGCAAATATCTGGGACACAACCCGCTCGCCCTCTTGTTCATGCACTTTATTTTGGTGTGGGGAACGCTGTTCATGATAGTGACAGGCTTCGCGCTCTACGGCGAAGGCGAGGGACAAGGCAGTTGGCAATATTCATTGTTCAGCAGTTGGGTCATTCCGTTATTTGGGCAAAGTCAGGATGTGCATAGCTGGCATCATCTGATGATGTGGGTGATTATCTGCTTTATCATCACCCATATTTATGTCGCGGTGCGTGAAGACAAAGTGTCACGGCAAAGCCTATTAAAAACCATCGTAACAGGTTGGCGGACATTTAAAGATGACGAACCTACCGATGACTGAACTCAGAGTTTTACTACTAGGCATAGGCAATCTGCTCTGGGCAGATGAAGGCTTCGGTGTGCGCGTCATCGAAGCCTTATTAAAAACCTACGCTTTCCCTGACAACGTCAGCGTACTGGACGGCGGCACACAAGGCGTGTACCTCGTCCAACACGTTCAGGAAGCCGATATTTTAATCGTCTTCGATGCCATCGATTTTGACCTACCCGAAGGCACATTAAAAGTCATCCACAACGAAGACGTGCCTAATTTTATGGGGGCAAAAAAGATGAGCTTGCATCAAACAGGCTTTCAGGAAGTGCTGGCAATGGCACAAATGCTGGGCGATTATCCACAACATCTGTTATTAATCGGCGTACAACCCGTAGAACTGGACGACTTCGGCGGCAGCCTACGCCCCCAAGTCAAAGCCCAAATCCAACCCGCCATTCATCTGGCTTTAGAATATCTGGCAGATTTTGGCATCCACATTCAGCCGTTAAACGCTGAAACCCCCATAGAACTGAGCGACCCCATGCTCAACATTCACCGCTACGAAGCCGAACGCCCCACTGAATCACAAGCCTGTCGTGTCGGTGATGAGCGTGTCGTTTATGCCCCCAATGTCAAAATCATCCCCCCCGCAAGCATCGATGGCGCGATACCCATAGACGTGGATTTTCGTGGGCAGTATTAACAACAAGCGTAATTCTCTATTCAGCGTTAAAATGTAGGCTTTAAACAGGGGGTATTCCAATGCAACAAGATACGTTTAACCACGTTAAAACCCATTTTAGTGAAGCCTGTCATCGCGTTATTGAAGATCAGGATGTTTTATTAGTCACACGCGAAGATGCCGATAATATAGTGATTATGCCGCAAACTTCATGCTTGAAAGGGGTCTCGAAGTGAAAGAAGCTTTTAACATTTATCAATTGGATTCACTTATTGATGAAAAAACAGAAATACCGCTAGAAAGAGCGTTATACAAGGATATATTTTCTACAGCATGTTATTTATATTTAATTGGAAATATAGAAGCATCTGAAAAGTTATGTAACACACTTTTTGATTACCTTGGTAGAAAACGTGGGACATATTTTAGCGAACTTATGTCTTCATTATGTGGTAATGAAAAAAAATATGGTATGGGTATTAGCTCACATGTGGAAATATTGAATATGTTTCCAAACAATAATTCAATGGGTGGAGTGCCAGAAAGAACAGCGAATACCTTACATAGCCTTGCTAATTCAGTCTGTAAAATACAGCCACAATCTCGGAAATCTGTCACTATTTGTTTGAAATCATTGATAGACGAAAAAGATGAGAAAAAACGCAGAGAAATTGTGCGCGGTGAAAATTGGTCTAGTAAATCCGAAACAGTTATTTATCGCATAGGCTATAAAGACGAAGCTCTAATCAAAGCTATGAGTGCTGCTGGTATAAGCTTATGCCAATCTTGGAATTCCAGTTGGGAATCCATTAAAGAAGAATACGAGCAAAACAAAAAAGTAGCCAAACAGAACAAGGTAGCACTTCCAGAAAAGCCAGAAAAGCCAAAAAAACTTTTTGAATTAGCGAGACTTAACGAGTTAAAAACAGATACTTTGGCTCTTTATGTCGGTCAATCAAAAGATATTTGCAAAAGAATGGAATGGCATTTGGGTGTTACCAATCCAAGTTCTTACGCGATGCACCTTTTACGTTGGCTACCTGATTATGGTGCAAGCATATTAAATATGCCTATTAAAATAGAGCTTTGGACTGTTCCACCCTGTGAAGAAAATATAGATTTACACGAGCGCGTTGCACAAGCACTTGAAGATCAACTTTGGGATGAATGCCAACCATTATTTGGTAAGAGAGGGGCGCGGTAATGTTAGCAGTTGTAGCGCAGGTTGGGTTTTGTTGGGTTGGCTATCGCCAGCCCAACCTACAAAACTATCTCATCAACCAATGAGGAAAAGAATATGACCAAAACAACAATATCAATCGGTAGAATTACCATTGATCCTGATAGTTGCAATGGCAAACCCACTATCAGAGGCAAAAGAATCACTGTACAAACGATTCTCGTAATTTAAGCGTGGGCGAAACCTCAGAAGAAATATTAAAACAATATCCATCATTAGAAGCCGAAGATATTAATGCTTGTCTGATTTATGAATAAAAAAATACTGTTGATTATTGCGGGTGCAAATGGTTCAGGAAAAACCACGCTTGCGCCTTTTTTACATCCCTTTTACAACATTGAAGAATCAGTTAATCCTGACATTATTGCCGCAGGATTATCATTACATCCTGAAACAGTTGCTTTTCAAGCAGGACGCATTGCATTAACTCGCATTCAGCAATTAATAGAGCGAAAAGTCTCGTTTGCTTACGAAACCACATTGGCAAGTCACACCTTAGCGCATATTTTACAAAAACTGAATCCTGACGAACCAAGTTAGTTTGCACTTTCTGGCTTTACCTTCTGTTGAAGTTGCAAAACAGCGGGTAAAATTTCGAGTACAACAAGGTGGGCATGATATTCCATCGGACGTAATAGAAAGACGATTTAAAAGAGGCTTACACAATTTCTTTAATATTTATAAGAAT
This sequence comes from Methylococcales bacterium, assembly GCA_037133675.1. Taxonomy (GTDB): domain Bacteria; phylum Pseudomonadota; class Gammaproteobacteria; order Methylococcales; family Methylomonadaceae; genus UBA4132. The sequence goes on along the minus strand of JBAXNR010000012.1, from coordinate 14,330 downwards.
CAAGTGGATGAATGGGTTTTATATAATGCAATTTCGCAACAACAACAAATTATTGCTTATCAAGAGAAGAAATTAACAACTATTTTATTACCTGACAAATGGACAGAATTAGAGGAGCAACAACATGATTGATATTGAACAATTAGAATATTTTTTAAAACAAGCCACTGAACGTTCTATTAAAATTCACGATGCTTTGGATATTCCTTATATAACCGCTAATAATAATCAAATTGTTGAAATGTTACATGGGGAAGTTATTCGTGTTATTGAACCGCATCATGATATTGTAAATTCGTAGTTTATATTATTAAAAATATGGCACAAAAAGACATTATTTCTAAACAGATTTTTAAGCGAATTTTTGTTGATATAGCCACTTATATTTTCAAATTAAACCTTAAAACTGTCGAGTTAATCGAAACCGAACAGCAACGTATAGAAGACCGTCGTGCGGATTTAGTGGCGAGTGTGGTTGATAATATGGGTAATGCCTTTATCGTCCATATTGAAATTCAAAATCAGAATCAAGCTACTATGCCCGATCGAATGTTACGTTATTTAACCGATATTCGCTTGAATTATCCTAATCAAAGTGTTTATCAATATTTGCTTTATATTGGTAAACAGCCATTAGCAATGGCGAGTGGTATTAGCTCTGAACAATTGCAATATCATTATAATATGCTGGATATGCACGACATGGATTATCAGTTTTTCATGCAGCAACATTCCGCCGATGCCTTAGTTTTAGCAGTATTATGTGATTTTAAAGAAACTGAACCACGCGCTGTCGTACATGAGATATTAACGCGCTTAATGGCAATACAGCAGGATGATTTTAAAACGCTAAGAGAATATGTCAGTATGTTAGAAATCTTAGCAAGTAATCGGAATTTAAACTTAGATATTCAACAGGAGTTTGAAATGTTAGAAATTGAAATAGAAAAATTACCCAGTTTTTTAATTGGGCAAGAACGGGGTATTGAACAGGGTATTGAACAAGGAGCACATAATAAAGCCATAATGATTGCCAAACAGTTACTTGAATTGAATATGTCTTTAACTGAAATTGCACAAATTACCGGTTTAACAACCGATGAGTTGGAAAAACTTCATTAGGAAATCATCATGTGTTTAGGTATTCCCATGCAGGTGTTGGGTTTTGATGGCGATTATGCTGTCTGTGAGCGTGACGGCGAGCAGCAGTTAATCGATACGATATTGGTCGGCAAGCCAAATATTGGTGCGTGGGTGTTGGTGTTTCTCGATACGGCACGGGAAATTATCAGTAGCGAACAAGCCGCGTTAATTCAGGATGCTTTGCAGGCTTTAACGCTTACTTTACAAGGCGATACTAACATCGATCATTTATTTGCCGATTTAGTGAATCGTGAACCCCAATTACCCGAATTTTTACGAGAGCAACCATGAACAGCATTTATCTCCCCATTTTTGGTCAGGGCAGTCAACCTCAAGAAGAAGACGGCGCGGAACTGGCGTTCATGCCTTTGCCCAATACCATGACCACTTACGTCATGCCGCAGTTGCCGCCCGATTTAGATATTAAGGCAATGACCCGTGCTAAAGCCTTGTTACAGGCAGTATTGGACGCATTGAAAAGTTACCAGCTTGGGCAGAATTTCAGCTTTAACACCCAAGGTCTGGATGCAAAAGAACTGGCTTTTATCAATGAAATATTGGGTGATGGTGAAGTCAGTATTATTCAACAAGGCGAATCACCCAACCACATACAGGAATCAGTGTTGGCGGGGGTGTGGCGTGTGCAGTCGTTTAATGCAGAGGGTGAATTGCTGAATGATGCGATTGAAATCGGCGATATTCCGCACGTTATTAAAGAAACAACCTTTAACTGTGCATCAAAGCAACTGCATTTTGATAGTGAAAACTTGCCTGAGGGTTTGATGAACGCATTGCCGTTGGTTGCTGAACTTAACGCACAAATCACTGATTTTCAGCCCGATACATTGGCTCATGTAATCAACCTGAGTTTATTGCCGCAAACTGAACAGGATTTGCAGTTTTTATATCAACTACTCGGCGGTGGTACGGTGTCTATTTTGTCACGCAGTTACGGTACAAATCGCATTACCAGCACATCTACTGATAAAGTCTGGTGGGTGCAGTATTTTAATTCTGACGATACGCTGATTTTAAATACGCTAGAAGTGAGCGTAGTACCTAGCGTGGCTTGTGCGGCTATGGAAGATATAGCTGATAGCGCGACACGGTTGCAGGAAATTTTGGATTGCTATTAAATATGCACTGGCAAAACATGGATGATTTAACGCAAACCTTGGAAACCTGCTTTACCCTCATTCAACAGCAACGCATGGCAGGCATCCCGATATTAAATCCTGTATTGCGCGTGCAGGCGGTAGACTTTCATCTCTATCAACAAACGTGGCTAGGCGTGTTAATTAGTCCGTGGTTTATGAATATTTTGTTTATGCGTGATGATGGTTTGGCAGTTGGCACAAAAATCATGCACACATTTCCAGCGGGGCAATTTGACTTCACGGTTGCGCATGAAGACGCGCTAGGCTTTTATCAAAGCTGTTCGCTGTATTCACCAATGTTTGATTTTGACCAACAGGATACCGCCGTACAAACCGCGCAAGCCGCGCTACAAGCCTTGTTACAAGTACCAGAAAGACCCAATATCAGCCGTCGTGATTTATTGCGCGGACATATCAGTAAACGAGAAACACCGTGATAGACGCGGGAAAGTTGCACATTACGCTGACTGTCTCAGCACAAAAAGGTCAGCATGTTGACATAACATCCACCCGCCCATTACATACCAGCCGTTTATTCATCGGCAAAACACCAGAACAAACCCTCGCTTTGTTGCCGCTATTATTCAATGTTTGCGCTGTTGCTCAAGCCTTTGCCGCTTACACCGCGTTATCTCAGGCATTAGGAAGAGACGAAAATCTTCCCGCAACGCTGGCAAGACAAATGCTGCTGGAGGTTGAAATCATCCGTGAACATTGCTGGTGGTTGCTGATTAACCGCGATAAAACCAAACTAGCGCCGTTTATTCACTTGCCTAATCAGTTTAAAAAAGCCTTGTTTGAAAACGGCAATGCCTTTAGCCTCAACAGTCAATTGCAGATCGATCATGCACAACTGACTAAACTCATAACCCAGCTAGAAAATGCGGTGAATGAACTGTTTGCAGGGCAACGCTTAAGCTGGTTAGCCTTGCAAACGATTGAAGATTTACAAACATGGCGACACAATAACACCAGCATTCCCGCGTTGTTGCTGCATGAAATAATAGAAAATAACCACCAGAATCTTGGATGCACTGAATTAAACTTATTGCCGCCACTCGATAATCACCAGTTACACCAGTATTTAAGTCAACACAATGCCGCCGATTTTAGTCGCACCCCGTCATGGCAAGGTCAACGCTACGAAACAAGCTGTTTAAATCGCCAACAACACCAGCCCCTGATTGCCCATTTATTACAACATCACGGTAACAGCGTATTCACCCGCTTAGCCAGTCGCTTGCTCGAATTAGCCCGCTTACCTGATAGCTTGCGGCAAAATTCTTTATCATTCGAGACAGGACGCTGGAACGAGCATGGCAACGATGACAAGCAAACAGGATTGGCACAAATCCAAGCCTCGCGTGGCTTGTTAATCCATAATGTCGCCCTAAAAAACGGTATCATTAGCCATTATCAAATCATCGCGCCTACCGAATGGAATTTTCAGCCCAACGCCATCGCCGCTTTGAGTTTGCAATCCCTGATCGCATCCAGTAAAACCCTGTTACAGCAACAGGCGGCAATGTTGATTAATGCCATAGATCCTTGTGTGGGCTTTGAATTGTGTATTGGGCAATAGATCAAATCTGTAAATCAGGTTAAAACTGTATGTAAAAAAAGCCACCGAACCCGCACAAAACGTTATGACTTGTTATCAAGAAATAACCTGTCTGTCCTGTAAATAGAGTACGAAGTTACGATTATGTTTAACTGATTCTCATCGAAATCGTAAGTTCCTGTTCAAATGCGCCTGCTAGTCCTTCCCGTATTTCGCATCGCTGTAGGCAGGCTACGCAGATTGAGTCCATTGTATTAAACAGGGTGGATAGTGTAGCATTGTCCTATCTTATCGTTTAACCACACAGTTTATTTATGAATAGCTTTACTCTCGTTTTTTTAATTGCCCTAATCCTTTCTTCTGGCATTCAATTTTGGCTGGCTAAACGTCAGGCTTTATACGTTGCAGCACACCGTGATGCTGTGCCTGATGCCTTTAAAAATACGGTGTCTTTAACCGCACACCAAAAAGCCGCTGACTATACCTTGGAAAAAGGAAAACTAGCAAATATCGATGGTATTGTCAGTATTATTGCTTTGTTGCTGCTCACTTTAGGCGGCGTTATTAATTGGAGCTTTAGTTTTTGGGCATCGGTTATCACCTCACCATTAACAGCAGGTATTGCAGCAACGGCAACAATTTTTTTGCTGATGACGTTGATAGAAATACCCAGTAGCTGGTATCAAACTTTTGTCATTGAAGAAAAATTTGGCTTTAACAAAAGTTCTGTCCAGCAATTTATCAAAGATCATCTCATGCAATTAGGGCTAGGGGCGGCGATTGGTTTACCGTTATTAGGTTTGATTCTTTGGGTGATGAATGCGGTCGGTTCGCTGTGGTGGTTATGGGCGTGGGGTATTTTAATCAGTTTTTCATTGTTGATGAGCTGGCTTTATCCAACGGTGATTGCGCCGTTATTCAATAAATTCACCCCGATGGAAGACGGCGAGTTGAAAGAGCGTATTTCTGGTTTGCTTGCCCGTTGCGGTTTTAATAGCCAAGGTATTTTTATCATGGATGGTTCAAAACGCTCTGGACACGGTAATGCTTATTTTACTGGCTTGGGTAATAATAAACGCATCGTGTTTTTTGATAACTTGGTCGCTTCATTGGATGATGAAGAATTAGAAGCAGTACTGGCGCACGAACTAGGGCATTTTAGATGTAAACACGTTATTAAAATGCTGATCGCTACCTCTATTATGACGCTGATTAGTTTTGCGGTGTTAGGCTTGTTGATTAGCCAAGACTGGTTTTATACGGGTTTGGGTGTTGATGTTGCACAAAAATCCAATGCAATTGCTTTGTTGTTGTTTATATTGATTTCATCTAGCTTTACCTTTTTCATGCAGCCGATTAGCGCGTATTTTCAACGTCAATTTGAATTTGAAGCCGATGATTTTGCCGCCGCGAATGCCAAGGCAAGCAAACTGGTTAGCGGCTTAGTGAAATTGTATGAAGAAAACGCCAGTACGCTAACACCTGATCCATTGTATTCGGCTTTTCATTACAGTCATCCCCCTGCGGCTATTCGTATTGCTCACCTTGAATCCAAAGCGTAATGGAAGCCTTAGAGGGCTTGGTCATTGCTCATTTGGGTCAAGGTATTGCAGTTGAATATGAGGGTAAAATTGTCCTATGCCAAACTCTGCGACGCTTAGACACCGTCGCAGTCGGCGATAAAGTGCTATGGACACAATCTGCTCTCGATCAAGGACGTATTGAAACGATTTTACCGCGCCGTTCTTTATTAGCACGACCCTCTCGTAATGATAAAGTCCGCCCTGTTGCGGCTAACATCGATACTATTTTTGTGGTGTTTGCTGTTGAACCCGCGTGTGATTTTTTATTAGTTGATCAATATTTAGCCATTTGTGAAAATCTCAACATCAACGCGGCATTAATACTTAACAAATCCGATTTACCCGCCTCTGATGCTATCGAGCAAGAATTACAGGATTACATCAAGCTAGGCTACGCGCTTTACCGTGTCAGTGCGACATCAGCGACAGGATTAGATGAATTAAAACAAGTATTAAAGAATCAAGTTAGCATTCTCACGGGACAATCAGGCGTGGGTAAATCCTCAATTACTAACGCATTGATTCCCGACAAAGCCCTAAAAACCAACACCGTGTCTGCGATTACCAAACACGGCAGACACACAACCACCGCCGCTACGCTTTATCATTTGCCTGAGGGCGGTGATTTGATCGATAGCCCAGGTGTGGCGATTTTTGGTTTGGCAGGTTTGTCAGAAGCAGACTTGGCATTCGGCTACCGCGAATTTCAAGCATTCATTCATAATTGCCAGTTTAACGACTGTCGGCATTTACAGGATAAAGGTTGCGCGGTGCGGGTTGCTGTGGAAAACGGCGACATATCCATCACGCGCTATCAACGGTTTTTGAAACTGCGAGAAAAAATGTAAACCTTCTATGGATAACCTGAGTTCGACATAAGTAAAGAATAAAAGGCAGCCTTTTTAAAAATCTGAAAGAATATAAACAACTACGCGAAACGCTTTCAAAAAGGCTGCGCCCATGATTTTACATCAACTATTCTGTGACTGATGTAGCTACACTAAAATAGTTGGCATAAAGCCAGCAATGAAAGAAGCATCACCTCGTTAAATAAATCTCTCTGTAGTCGATAGCAGTTGCTAATGACCGCATTTTATCCGAGATGAACCTGCTGCTCTTACATAACTGTTAAGCCTTCATTCGTCCCACCATTAATCCACCTGCCAATACAAAAAACGTCCCCACTATTTGTGTATCGGTGATAGTTTCCTGCAATAAGCGATTCGCTAATACCAGCGTAATAATTGGTCCTACCGAACTGAGAATAGCCGTGCTACTTGCACCGATTTTTTTAATTCCACTATTCATTAAAAACGATGGTAGTACGGTGGCAAAAATTGCCATGACAAGACTCAAGCTATAAACCTCTAAGGGGATAGAGTTGAGCGTCTGCACCAAATCATGATGAAAAGCAAAATGTGTTAACGTGGCTAAACTGGCAACCGTCATAGTGTAGGTGGTAAAACGCACCGAACCAATACGATGTACCATCACACCACTACCCATGATAAAAAAGGAAAAAATAATCGCACTGCTTAACACGAAAGTCGAGCCTAGCAAAATGTTGGTGGATGCCATCGACATCGACTCGATAAACACTAAAGAAATGCCGATATAACTTAAACCCAGAGCGATAATAACCGAAGCGGTCAATGCGTGGCGGTAAAAAATAGCAGAAAACAGCACTACAAAAGTTGGATAGGAAAAAATAATCAGCCGTTCTAGCCCCGCTGAAATAGTCTGCAAACCTAGAAAATCCAAATAACTGGCAATGTAGTAACCCATCAAACCCAGAATAATAACTATCACCCATTGTTTTTTATCCAATGCTGGCTCAGAATATTTTTTTTTATTCCACCATGCTGCGAGTAAAAATATCGGTAGCGCGAACAGCATTCGCAATGCCAACAGGGTAATCGCATCCAGTTGTCCATCTGCCGTGTATGCCAGTTTTATTAAAATCGCTTTAGTCGAAAAGCCTGCCGCGCCCAATAATACCAATGCACAACCCATCTGCCGCTGGCGTTGTTCTTTTAACATGACAACAATAGGCGCGAATTTAACTCCGACTGTACAACAAGTTGCCGACCACAATACAAAATTTTAATCATGTTAGCCGCGCAATGAGTTGTTTAATCTCCGCTTCTTGTTTCACAATACTGGCGCACAATTTGAATTGCGCGATAGCTCGATGTAAATTCTCTTGGTCATCGCTTACTTTAAAATAGCAATTACCTTGTAAATAATCGGTATAAAAACGTAGTCCTAATTCAAACGGTAGCAAACGTATTGCGGAGTATAAATAGTCGTAATCGTCAGCGGAAAAAAATGCCCCCACTTCGCTTAGATACTGTTCCAACAATACCGTGCATATCTCCAAATCAAACTCACCTGTTTCTTTATCATGACAACAAGAGCGCAAACAATCGCCAATATCGTAATGTACTAGCCCTGATTTGATAGTATCTAAATCAATCAAACTGATAATTTGTTGACTGTGTTTATCAAACAAAAAATTATTTAATTTAGGATCGCCATGAATAACTCTTAATGCCAGTAATCCTTGTTGTTTCGCCGTTTCTAAATCATCGGTGAAATGTTGGTATTGGGCGATAAAGTCCGCACAAAAAGCATTCTCTGGAAAAGCAGTCGCTTGGATTAAAACGTGATGGTATTGCCGTAAATAATCAGGTGCGATATGAAAACTAGGCAAGGTATCATGCAGTAATTCAGGATTTAAATCGCTCACTAAACCATGAAAATGCCCCAAGGCAAAACCGACTTGTGCGGCAATATCCAAGCTATTCAGGGTTTCTAAACTTTCGCTATTATCGATAAAACTCAATGCCCGCCAAATATCACCGTTATTATCTCGAAAAAAATCCTGTTCAGTCAGGGTTTTTAAAATGTCGGGGATTTGTAACTTAATCGACTCACTGGGCTTTTGTCCAATATGTCGATTAAGATGCAGTATATTGGTCATAATTTGTTCGGGTGCATGAAAAACTTGCGCATTAATACGTTGCAAAACAAAGCAAGTTTCAGTGTTAGACACTAAAAAAGTGTCATTAATTAGCCCATTACCTAATGGGATAATATCAGTAATAGTATTGGCAAATTGTTGTGCAATAAAAAATAACATAATGTGTTACAGCAACTCCCGCGCCTTAATAGCCTCGGCTAATTTTCTTAACGCAATGCCGCGATGACTGAGCGAATTTTTAAGCTCTGGCGATAATTCAGCCGATGCACATTGATAATCAGGCACGAAAAATACAGGATCATAACCAAAACCATTACTCCCAACAGGTTGCGTTAATATTCGCCCTTCCCAACTGCCTTGAGCAATAATCGGTAGCGGATCATCGGCATGTTCCATAAATACCATTACGCAAATAAACCGTGCAGTGCGTTGTGTTTCTGGAACGCCCTCCAATGCTTGCAATAGTTTTTGGACATTATCACTATCACTTGCACCCACACCTGCATAACGCGCCGAATAAACACCTAGTTCACCGTTCAACGCATCAACCACCAAACCTGAATCATCGGCTATGGCAGGTAGATTGCAATGCAGCGCGGCATTTCTGGCTTTAATAATGGCATTTTCGACAAAGGTCGTTCCTGTTTCATCAGCTTCTGCGACATTAAACAAGGACTGTGGCACGATTGGATGCCCCGTCAATATGGCTTGAATTTCTTTGATTTTGCCAGCATTGCCACTGGCTAACACGATTTTTTGTAGCTTGGAAAAGGTCATAAAATTCTCTATTACAGTTGCTTAATCAACGCAGGTGATACAGGTTCGCTTTTATCTTTATAACACGCGGGCGATTTTTCATAAGTGGGTAACTCTTCGGTGTCGCCTTGCCAGAGGACAAAACCTGTACCACGTTCAAAAACATGAATATCACCATTATCAGGGTCTTTGGTGGACAGATGTAACCAACCGCCTGCAATCAATTCACGCAGACTTTCTTGTTGCTGGTAAATTTGTTCTAACACCGTGGTTTTTGCTTCGACCAATAGTTGCAAGCGCATAGCTTCGTGAATTTCTACCATTTGTTGTGGTAAGCCTGTGCGTAAATCACTGCTAGTGCCATCCATAATGGCAAAAAATCCCGTCACATTATGTGGAACTTTTGTGCCGCAACCAAAATGCTCATTATTGACGGTAGAAAAATAATATTCCAAATTAATGCCTGCACCAACTGGAGCTACCGCTAATAAAATACCTTCGAGAATATTGCCGTCTGGGTCTTGCGTAGCGTCATAAGAAATTAAAAACACCCGACGGTCAAAAAATGCACCTTGAGTTAACGCCCGTCTTCCCACCACCGCTGCGGCGTTGGTCGCGTGTCCTAATTCTGGACGTGCTTGAGAAAAATCGGTGGCTCGTTCCTGAATATGATGCAATGCCTCTTCGTGACTGGGATTGCGTGGCGCGGATGCTAATCGCCGACAACGCTCATGCGCCGATAAATGCTGAGCATGAATTAAGTCTGCCTGTAGTTTATTAAACGCGGGTTGTAGGGCAGGGGGCAAGCTATTCAAATCATACCAATCTATGTTTTCATTACAGGTATTGTGTTCTGCGCCGATAAACCAAGTATCAGTGGAAATGTTAATGCCGCGTTTTGCCAATAAGTGTCGAATTTCTGGACGATTTGCCATTGCCGCAAACACTCGCGCATTCGGGCCACCATGCCGACCACTACACGCGCCACAGTCGTAAGCGGCACGGTGTGGATTATTTTGACTGATTGAGCCGTGTCCAAACAGTACCACTAACGGCGCGAAGACATCAGTTAAGCCCATGACACGCAATAAATTAGTCACGCGGTCGGCTTGTTCATTATCGGTAAAACCTAATCGTGGCTGTGCAGGTGTGGCAATGGGAGCATCGTTGTCAGCGGTAAAATGTAATTGGGTGTCAACCAGTGGTGATACTTTATTCGTCATGCTGGCAATAAGCTGTTGTTGGGCTTTAGGCACTAGCGTCTTAGCCAGTAAACCAACTAAGGTAAACGGTGCAAACAAATTAATGACGGGATACGATAACAAGGGATTAGTGCGTGAGCTTTGCAATAGTAATCGGCTTAGGCTTTGATTTAGCTTGCGTCCACGATTATGTTGTTCTACGGCATTTTCAGTATCAGGTAACGGTATTTCTCGCACTTCATGACTGGGTGTCACCACCACAGGACATAAGGCGGTGACATTATCCTCATCTAAGCCTTGGTAATTAATAGGCACACCGAAAAATCCCGCTGCACCTAAGGTTTCAATGGCTGGATTATGTTCTTCTAAATGACGGCGAAAACTTTCTTCGCGCTCATCCATGCAAAAAATAAGCTGTGCTTCTGGGCGAGTTTTCCGTACTGCCCAACGTCCACGGTTATTATTAGCGCGTAAGGCATTAAAAAAACGTTCTCGATAATGGGTTTCGTAAGCGGATAGCCAGACTTTGCTACGTTCAGTGGCGGTAAATTCATCCAAGACCGTTAATATCGTTTTTAAATCAGTTGGTTGTAGGTCTTGAATGTCGTTGGCTTGCAGCCCCAAGTGTTGACTCAAGCGAAACAACCGCCAGCCACTGTTAAACACGGAATGATGATTTTTATGGTTTGCCATTGGACTAAATTGCCACGTCCAGATTAAATCCGCTAGCTGTTGCCATTGTTGACGATGACTACGTTCAGAATTCACTTGCGTAGTCAGTGATTTAGCTTGATGACTGAGATATTCGGGTAAATCGCCTTGATAAAGACGACTGCGCACCCTGAATTCCGATAAATTTTTGCGAAAATAATGCTGTAAACTGTTCAGTTTAGCTTCAACTTTCCATAAATCATGGCAAATTTGATTCAGCCACAACCTATCCAAGGTCAGGCGTATCGCTAAATAATCGGCAAGTTTAATCGCCACTTTATGATTGGTTTGATAATCTGGATGTTGTTCACGCCACGCAATCATGCCCGACCAACCTGCAATTTCTAAGGCAATACGTTGTAAATACCCCGCCCATTTTTCGCTGGGTATATCCATTGCGGTTAAATGCACAATGATGGTATCGATAGCATCTTCAGGCAATGCCGACATAATCTGTTGCCAATCGGGCAGTTCATGCAAAAACAGCGTAATGTCGTATTTTGCGGTTTCGCGCCACGCAGTATAAAGCCCTTTCTGTTCAGCATTAGGCGTATGCCACGCTGCAACCCCTTCATCCAACACCGAAGCGCAAACCCGTATTAGCTTTGGACGCACAAAATCCAGAACATCCTTGCCGCTTAACGCTAATACCAAACCGCGCACACTTAGTTCATCACCCACTTGGGCGAACAGTTTGTCCAGTTCAACCAATGTTTGTTGTTGGGTTTGTTGATGAATAGACGTATTGGAATGGCTATCGCTTAACCAATCTTCAGTCTGTTCTAAGGATAAATCCAGCAAGGTTTCAGGATGATACGCCGCGTGTTGCAAATCCAGTTTTAATAACAGAGTTTCCCACAAAGCCCGAATAGCCTTCGGCGTGTAGTTTTGCGCAATCGCTTCTGGTACATCGCTCTGCACCGAATTCAAGGCATGAAGTTCTTCTATTTGCCACGTCAATTGACTGACCGAAATAGCCGACAAATCTGCCAATAACGCAGTGATCAAAATTGCCTGCTTGCTAATGTCTTTACCTGCTGCACTACACAGGATTTTTTCCGCGTTCAGTTCAGAATAACGCGCTAAGGCGGCGGCTATATCGTGGTCATTAATTCGCACTTGTGCATAAAACTGGCGATATTTACTTTCAGGCAAATAGCCTTTTATACCCGTCATCGCTTCATTTTCAGCCAGTGCTTGTTCAAAACTTAACTGTTGATAACCATGCAAAGTATTGTGATGGACAAAATCCTGTAACGGTGCTTGGGCGGGTAAAATATGATTTATGTGTGTCAATGCCGATAAAATAAGTTCACGGCTATCGTTTGATGTTAAAGCGGTGCGCTGCATAGTCAATCCTATAAAAACCGTTGCTTGATCGAAGTGTTTATTATAATACCGAGCCTGTCATAGCCAATGATGGGTAGTGGGTGAAATCTGCGATTAGGCATAAATATTCCGCTCACAACGACTTTATTAATAAGCAATCCAATGATCGTATCGTGCATCAAATCGATTTTCGAGAAACATAAGGTTTTGCGTGTAAGCCGCTTAATCCATGTCCGAAAGTTTAACAATTGCGTTCGATTTTCTGAGTATTTTGTTTACCGATTTCGTGTTTATATAGCTCTAGCATTTCTGTTAAACGCGCTATATCTTGCTTGAGATGTTCGATGGTTTCGTCTTTGTGCGTATTAGTCAATTGTAGTTTTTGAATTTCAAAGGCTAATTCCATTGATGAGCCAATTATATTATGACCGTTGTGAGCGTTATCACCACTGATTAAACAAATGTGTCGATCACTCACAGGCATTAATTCCATTAACTCCATGCCCAATACTTCAGCAATACGTTCCAAGTGCGGATTATAAGCCTTGGTTTCCCCGCGTTCGATTTTTGCATAACCATTCACCGACATTTTCAACTTTTCCGCCATATCTTCCTGCGACCAATGTTTAGATTCGCGTATCAAGCGTATTTTTTCGTGAACTTTCATTAAATCACCACAATTTGGGTAGGAATAACCACTGTTAGTTGATTGTATAGCATTGGCAAGGATTTGATAATACACCAGTAGTTAATTTAGCGATAAATAGCTATACCGAAAGTCCTATAAATATTTTTAGAATTTGGAGAGTAAAATGGCAAGTAAAAGCGAAATTGTAAACTCATTGAAAAAACAAGGTCTTGTAACCGACCCAGAAACGTGGATGAAACTTGCTGCTTTGATAGCCTGTGTTTCCGTCAAAATGGGAAAGGGCGAAGCCTTGGATGCAGCTGTTTACTCTTGTTTTCAAGAAGTAAGGTGATTTGATAAATAGCAGATTAAAGGAAATTTTTTATGAGCAACTATGATGACGACGAAGATAAAAATTCAAACTACCTCAAACTGTCTGGCGATTTTGACCAACTCAAACATGGTCATGATGGCATAGATAAAGCCGCAGGTGGTATAAAGCTTCTTGGCAAAGGACTTTTTAACATAGGTAAATTTGCACTTACTGAAGTATTACCAAAAGTGGCTGAAGAAAGCGCGAAAAGACGAAGATAATACCGCTTTTAGTTTTATTAAGTCGGGTTAGTCATATAACCCGACATATTGCTTAACGAGATTCATAAAAATATGACCAACCATCAACTCTCCTTTGTTTGTAAAAAACAGTGGCATGAGCTTGCAGTGACATCTTTACCTGATATTCGCTACTGTGACGATTGCCATAAACAAATTTTTGTAGTCAAAACAGAAGCTGAATTTTTGGCAGCATCTGCATTGCAACACTGTGTTGCTATCTCAGACAGCAATGGTTTTATTGAGCGTGTTGGAATTAGATAACTACTCGGATAAGCAAGCAAGTAGCCTCGATGTAACGCCGTGAAATCGAGGTTTATCAACCCGTAAGATGGGTAGAGCGATAGCTAAACCCATCATCAACCCTCGAAAATAATGGGTTTCACTGCGTTCTACTCAACTCCAGATTGCCCTTTAAATCATTTGCATTGACTTGTAACTACAATATAATTATATTCATTCCATGAATAGTTTAAAATTCGAGTGGGATGAAAACAAAAATATATCAAATCAGAAAAAACACGGTATTTCCTTTGAAGAAGCCAAAACTGTATTTGCAGATGAATTGGCGCGGTTAATTCCCGATCCTGATAATTCCAAAGGCGAAACAAGTAACCCGTAACCCGTAACCCGTAACCCGTAACCCGTAACCCGTAACCCGTAAC